>NZ_JAOCLC010000010.1:0-96045 GCF_029845105.1 Stenotrophomonas sp. GD03654
GCCGGTGCGGTAGATCAGCCAGCCAACCAGGAACAGCACGGCCAGGCCGATCCACTGTGCGCCCGGCAGGTGGAACGGCACGGCCAGCACGTCGGCGCGGCTGCTGACCACGATCGGAATCGCGATGGCGATGCCCATCAGTGCCTCACCGGTGATCAGGCCGGCGGCGAACAGCACGCCCGGCTTGTGCACGCGGTCGCGGCCTTCCTCGTCATCGGCACGCACCTTGTGGAAGCGCTCGACCAGGTAGGCGATCAGGCCGCCGAGGAAGATCGGCACCATCAGTTCCAGCGGCAGGTAGATGCCGATGGCGGCAGCCAGCACCGGCACGCGGAAGCGGGCATTGCGCGACTTCAGCCAGCTGTCGAGCGCGATGATGGCGGCGCCGACCACGGCACCGATGCCGATGAAGGTCCAGGGCAGTTCGCCACCGAACAGGCCCTTGGCCACCGAGGCCATCAGGTTGGCCTGCGGTGCGGCCAGTGCGTTCGGGTGCAGCTCGGACTTCACGCCGATGCCGTAGGCGGTGGCCAGCAGGTTCAGCACCGGCGCCATGATCAGCGCGCACGAGAACGCACCGATGCCCAGCATCAGCTGCTGCTTCCACGGGGTGGCGCCAACGATGTAGCCGGCCTTGAGGTCCTGCAGGTTGTCACCGCCGACCGCTGCGGCACAGCACACCACCGCGCCGATCATGATCGCGGCCACCGCACCCAGCGGCGCGCCGAAGGCGCCGACCGGCTGCAGGCCATCCTTGCCCAGCAGCACGACCAGCACGACCGAGGCGAACAGGATGGTGGAGATGGTGATGCCCGAGACCGGGTTGTTGGACGAACCGATCAGGCCGGCCAGGTAGGCCGAGACCGACACGAACAGGAAGCCGGCGACGATCATGATGAGGGTCATCGGGATCGACACGTGCCACTGGCCGACAATGGCCTGGTACAGGGCCAGCAGCGGCAGCACGAACACCACCAGGGCGACCAGCATCCACTTCATCGGCAGGTCGCGCTCGGTGTGCGCCAGTACCGGACCACCGCTCTTGCGGGCGGCGGCGAAGCCGCTCTTGACGCCGTTGAGCAGCGACTTGCGCAGCGAGATCAGGGTCCAGATGCCGCCGATCAGCATTGCGCCGACACCCAGGTAGCGCATCTTCGCGCCCCAGATGGCGAACGCTGCCTCGGTGGACGAAGCCGCGGCAACCGACGCGGCCAGTGCCGGATCGGTGTTCATGAAGAACGCCTGGTAGATCGGAATGGCGATGTGCCAGGTCAGGATCGAACCGGACACCACCACGATGCCGACGTTGAGGCCGACGATGTAACCCACGCCCAGCAACGCCGGCGACAGGTTGGTGCCGATGAAGGCGGTGATCTTGGAACTGCCGACGTAGGCCGAGGTGGCCCAGGCATCGGGAATCAGGCGCATGCCGCTTTCCGCGGCCAGCTTGACGAAGGCACCGATCACCGCCGACAGGCCGAGGATCTTCAGGCCCGGGCCCGGGTTTTCACCGGCCTTGAGCACTTCTGCCGCCGCCTTGCCTTCCGGGAACGGAAGCGGGTCTTCGACGATCATCGAACGGCGCAGCGGCACCGAGAACAGCACGCCCAGCAGGCCGCCGAGACCGGCGATGCCCAGCACCCACCAGTACTTGAAGTCCGGCCAGTACCCCATGATCACCAGCGCCGGGATGGTGAAGATCACACCGGCGGCGATCGACGAACCGGCCGAAGCGCCGGTCTGCACGATGTTGTTTTCGAGGATGGAGCCACCGCCCAGCAGGCGCAGCACGCCCATGGATATCACCGCAGCGGGAATGGCGGTGGCGATGGTCAGGCCTGCGAACAGACCGAGGTAGGCGTTTGCGGCCGACAGCACCACCGCCAGCACGATGGCTAGGGCCACTGCGCGGAAGGTGAGCTGCTTGGGCGCAGCGTCGTGGTTCATGGAAGCCCCTGCTGGCAAAAAATCCCGATCACGCTAGCGTTCAGGGGGCGGCAAGTCCAGTGCGCATGGTCACCGCCGGACATGGCCCAACGCCCTCCCCGACCCGCCCGGCAACGCCAACCGGCCGATCCGGCAAGGCCAGGCCACACCTGTAGCAAAAAGGGGACGGAGGGGATTAAGTCGCATTTGTCATAAGCACCGTGATCCGGCCCCTCCCCTTCTATAATCGCGCCCTTTCCGCAGTCCCCGCCGTCAATGACCGTTGCCGCTACCGCTTCCGACGACTTCCTGGGCCATCCCAAGGGCGTCTACGTCTGCTTCTTCACCGAAATGTGGGAGCGCTTCTCCTTCTACGGCATGAAGGCGCTGCTGCTGCTCTACCTGACCAAGTACCACCTGTTCGGCGACAAGGCCGGCCTGGACCTGCTCGGTGCCTACGGTGGCCTGGTGTACTGCATCCCGGTGTTCGGCGGCATGCTGGCCGACCGCTGGCTGGGCATGCGCCGGGCGGTGCTGTTCGGCGGCATCCTGCTGGTACTCGGCCACCTCGGCATGGCGTTCGAGGGTCACGCGGCCTACCGGGTCAACGGTGAAGTGGTGCGCGACACCTCGGCGCTGGCAGTGACCTACCTCTCGCTCGCGCTGATCATCATGGGCGTCGGTTTCCTGAAGCCGAACATCTCCACCATCGTCGGCAAGCTCTACCCGAAGGACGACCCGCGCCGCGACTCGGGCTTCTCGCTGTTCTACGCCGGCATCAACCTCGGCGCGCTGTTCTCCTCGCTGGTGTGCGGCTTCCTAGGCGAGGCCTACGGCTGGAAGTACGGTTTCGGTGCGGCCGGTATCGGCATGCTGGCCGGCCTGGCGATGTTCCTGTGGGGCCAGAAATACCTGCAGGGTCACGCCGAGCCACCGCAGCCGGCTGCGCTGAAGCAGAAGGTGCTGGGCCTGCCGCGCGAATGGCTCATCTATCTATGCGCGGTGCTCAGTGTGCTGCCGGTGGCGTGGCTGATGTGGGCGGCCGGCAACGGCGCGTTCGCGCTGGGTGGTGAAGTCAGCCTGGCGCTGATGCTGATGCTGGTGGTGCTGGGCGGCGTGCTGGTCTGGTTCGCCTGGTTCACCGGCAGCAAGTGCACGCCGGTGCAGCGCCAGCAGATGATCGCGCTGATGGTGCTGATCTTCATGGCGCTGGTCTTCTTCACGATGTACGAGCAGTCCTACGGCTCGTGGGTGACCTTCACCGACCGCCTGCTGACCAAGGACATCGTGCCCTCGCTGGTGATCACCGGCGGTACGCCGCTGCCTTGGTCGATCATCTCGCTGCTGCTGGCACCGCTGGGCTTCGTGGTCAGCGCGCGGCTGTCCGAGCGTCGTCCGGGCTCATCTGCGCCACGCACGTTCTTCGCCGCCATCGTCGTGCTGATGCTGGTGCTGCTGGTACGCGACTGCCTGGTGATTCCGCAGACCGCCGGCTCGCTGACCTACCTCGGCGGCCTGTTCCTGGTGCTGCTGGCACCGGCCTTCGCCGCACTGTGGACGTGGATGGACCGCCGCGGCTGGGAACCGGGCAAGCCGGTCAAATCAGCCTGGGGCCTGGTGATCGGCGCGCTGTCGTTCGTGCCGCTGGCACTGGCCGCGCAGCAGGTGGGCGCCACCGGCGAGATGGCCAGCGTGTGGTGGCTGGTGCTGGCCTACTTCCTGCTGGCCAGTGGCGAGATGTGCCTGTCGCCGGTCGGCTTGTCGGCGGTCACCCAGCTGGCGGTACCGCGGGTGATGAGCCTGATGATGGGCACCTGGTTCCTCGCCACGGCATTTTCGGAAACGCTGGCCGCGCTGTTCGGCAAGTTGGCTGCGATCGAGGTGCCGGAAGGCGAATCGCTGGACATGGTGGCCGCCGCCGGTGCCTATGCGCACCTGTTCTGGCTGCTGATGTGGATCGGCCTGGGCTGTGCGCTGGCCGCCTTCATTGCCGCGCCGCTGCTGAAGAAGATGATGCACGGGGTGAAGTAACCCCCGCCCGTTCGGAAAACCAGGGCGGCGGAACGATCATCCGCCGCCCTCGGCTTGTTCAGGGCGCGCTGCTCTTCTCCGCAGGCGTTGCCTGCCCAGCCACCTGTCCCCCCAGGCTGCGCGAGAGGAAGGCCAGCAACCTGCTGTAGTACGTTCGTTGATTGGCGGGAGAATAGAAACCATGTCCTTCGTTCTTGACGTACAGGGTTTCCACCGGCGAACCGGCCTTCTTCAACGCAGCTTCCATGCGTTCGCTGTGCATGATCGGCGCACGCTGGTCCTGGCCACCCGCGGCCAGGAATACCGGCACCCGCACCTGCGCGGCCAGATTCACCGGGGAACGCTCTGCCAGATCCTTGGGCGATCCCAGCCAGTTGCGCAGGTAGGCCAGGCCTGACTCATCGCTCTGGATGTCTCCGCGCGCGTACATCAACGGCAGGTCGTAGATGCCGACGTAGCCGGCCGCGCACTGGTACAGGCCCGGTTCGCGCACCGCCCCCATCATCGCCGCATAGGCACCGTAACTGGCCCCGTAGATGCAGACGCGGTTCCTGTCGGCCACGCCCTGTTCGATCGCCCAGCGCGTGGCATCGGTGACGTCATCCTGCATCGACAGTCCCCATTGCTTGCGCGCAGCCTGCATGTGGGCCCGGCCATAGCCGGAAGAGCCGCGGAAATTCACCTGCAATACCGCGTAACCTGCCGCGGCCAGCATCTGTGCCTCGGTGTCATAGCCACCATCGTCGGCGACACCGATCGGACCTCCGTGCGGCACCACCACCATCGGCAGCGCACGGGCGTCGCGGCCATGCGGGACGGTAAGGAAGCCATGCAGCGGACGCCCATCACGCGCCTTCAGGCTGATCGGACGCACCTCCGCCGCCAGCGCGGGGTCGATCCAGTCGCTGCGGCTGATCAGGTGCCGTGCACTCTTGCCAACCGTGTCATAGAGATAGAAATCGCCCGGATTGCTGCCTGACCAGGTTTCCACCAGCACCGTCTTGCCATCGCGTGTACTGGAGGTGACGTAGGCCGCGCCGCCCAGGCCCGCTTCGAGGCTGCGGTAAAGGCGAGCTTCGTCCGAGGCGTCATCGAAGAATGCCGTTCGCGGCGCACCGCCAAGGAACAGTGCCCCGACCGGCACGCGGCTGCCGGGGCGCCGGATGATGCGCGCGGGGTCGGCGCTCTCATCGCGCAGCAGGGTGCGCCGTTCATTGCTCTGGGGGTCCCAGCTGACAATGGCATCAGGTCCGTCTGCCTGCTCGACCTGCAGGTACGCCAGGCGACCGTCGGCCGAGAAGCCCAGGGGCAACTCGATGTGCTTGCTCAAGGATTCATCGTTGAGCAGGATCCAGTCGCTGTTGCTGCCTGTGCGGTAGTAGAGCTTCTGCGTGCCATCGGTAACGACAGCACGTGCGAAACGCACTTCGCCCTGCTCATCGATCGTAAAGTCCGCATCGGGAATGGGAGCCCGTGCCACCGCGTTGCGGCGACCGGTGACCACATCCATGCGCTCGACCTGTGCGTGCGAATTGCCGACCAGCGGGATCACGGTCACCAGTGCATTGCGATCATCGTCCTTGAGTTCATCACTGAGGTACGCGGCCACCAGTCCTGCCGGCTTGACCTTGATGTTGGTGCCCAGACTCTGGTCGGCAACCCGGTACCCCACCAGCAGCTCGCCGCCCTTGCCGTTGGCATTGATACCGAACAGTTCGCCGGTCGGCGTCGGCCGGTCCAGCACGCCGAACTTCTGTGCCATGCCCACCAGCAGCCGCTCGTTGCTGACCCAGTCGAAGGTGTGGGCGTGATCGTTGCGGGGCGGACGGAAGCTGCCGACCATCTTCATGTCGGCAATGCGATAGATCGCCAGCGCGGTTCCCGCCTCCAGCGGAACCGTCGCGGCGATGTACTCGCCCCCCGGTGAAATCTTGATGTCGGTAAACGACTCCTGCCGCAGATAGCGATCCAGGTCCAGCGTTGCAGCCGATGCCCCACCCACAGCCGCTCCCAACAGTGCAGCCAGCACAATCCTGCGCATCCTTCCCCCATGGAAAACCGGACACCCTGTCCGGATGCACGATTCTAGGCATGTGACCGTTTGCCGCGCCACATCGGCACAAAAAACGACGGCACCGTTGCCGGTGCCGTCGTTACCACTACCTTGGAGAGAGAGTCAGGACGTGGGTTCGGGGGGCGTGCGCCGGGTCAGTGGACCCCGCGCACCGCCAACGTGAGGGCCAGGATGCTGAGGATCACCGCGATGGTGCCGTCGAGCACGCGCCAGGTACTGGGCTTGGTGAACAGCGGTGCCAGCAGGCGTGCGCCCAGGCCCTGCGCGGTCAGCCACAGGCAGCTGGCGGTGACCACACCAGCGGCGAAAGCCATGCGGGCGTTGCCGAAGTTCTCGGCGATCGAGCCGATCACCATCATGTCCAGCCAGAAGTGCGGGTTGATCAGCGAGAAACCGACCGCAGCCATCAGCACCGCGCGGCGGCTGCCGTCGTCGCTGTCAGCCTCGCCCATGCCGCCGCCACCGGCGATCGCACGACGTGCCGACTTCATCGCATACCAGGCCAGGAACGCCACGCCCGTCCACAGCACGGCGGTGGTCAGCCACGGCAGTGCCGAGGTGAGCGTGCGCAGGCCGGCCACGCTGGCGAAGATGAAGATCGCATCGATGGCCGCACAGGTGGCAACCACCGGCACGATGTGCTTGCGCAGGATGCCCTGGCGCAGGATGAAGGCGCTCTGGGCGCCGACCACGGCGAACAGGCCGATGCCGGTAGCTGCACCAGAGAACCAGGCACCGAGGCCGGTGCTGGCGGAGATGACCGAGAACATGGGATTCACTGCCTTTGCTTGCTTGGGGGGACGGTGCCTCGCGAAGGCGGACAGCACCGGAACGGGCGCCATTGTCGCGCCGCAACATGGAAAAGACGAGCTAAACTTCCTAAACCAACATTAGCGGAACTTAATTCCATGCGTATCGATCATGCCCAGCTGCGTGCCCTGGCCGCAGTGATCCGCGAAGGCAGCTTCGACCGCGCCGCGCAGTCGCTCAATGTCACGCCGTCGGCCATCTCGCAGCGGGTCAAGGCGCTGGAGGACCGGATCGGCCGGCTGCTGGTCAAGCGTGGCACCCCGGCCACCGCCACCGCCGAAGGCCAGTTGCTGGTGCAGCTGGCCGAGCAGACCGCCCTGCTCGAACACGATGCGTTGCACCGGATGGGTCTGGCCGACGAGGATCTGCCACAGGCCAGCATCCCGGTAGCGGTGAACCACGACAGCCTGGAAACCTGGTTCCCGCAGGCCGCCTCGCAGTTCGCACAGAGCACCGGCACCACCCTGGACCTGCGCGTGGAGGACCAGGACCACACCGTGGAGCTGCTGCGCCAGGGCACGGTGCTGGGTGCAGTGACCACGCTGGACGAGCCGGTGCAGGGCTGCCAGATCCATGCGCTGGGCAGCATCCGCTACGCGGCGACCTGCACGCCGGAGTTCCGCGAGCGTCATTTCGCCAAGGGCGTGACCGCGCAGGCGCTGGCGCAGGCCCCGGTGCTGGTGTTCAACCGCAAGGACGACATGCAGTCGCGCTTCGCCCGGCGCATGGCCGGCGACGACCTGCCCAGCACTGCACCAACCTGGTGGATTCCCTCCACCCGCGCCTTCGTGCAGGCCAACCTGGGCGGCATGGGCTGGACCATGAACCCGTTGCCGCTGGTCAAGCGGCACCTGGACGCCGGCCGGCTGGTCTACGTACGCCAGCGCGCGTGGGAAGACGTGCCGCTGTACTGGCAGCACTGGAAGGGCGACGTGCAGACCATGGCGCTGCTGACCCGCGCGGTGCTGGATGCATCCTCGGCACTGATCCGGCGCAAGCGCTGAAAAGGGGACGGGGATCAAGGCGTTCAAGGCCAAACGACATACGGGGCAAAGACGACTTAATCCCCTCCGTCCCCTTTTCTGCTCCATCGGATCTCCATCGAGCCTACACACCAGGTCCATGCGCGATGCGGATACTGGCGGGCCGACCATTACAAGGATGTCCGGCATGCCCGTGTACCTGCGCGATGCCCGCCCCGAAGATGCCGCCGCCTGCATCGACCTGCGTGGGCGCACCCGCGAGAACGCCTTCAGTGCCGAGCAGCTGGCACAGCTGGGCATCACCGGGGACAGCTGGGCGGCCGGCATCGCCCAGGGAGATTCGATTGGCCGCGTCGCCTGGGAGGGCGAGCGCATGGCCGGCTACTGCTTTGCCGACCGCGACAGCGGCGAGGTGCTGGTGCTGGCCCTGCTTCCAGAGTACGAAGGCCGCGGCATCGGCCGCCAACTGCTGCAGGAAGTGGTGAGCCTGACCCGCGATGCCGGCCATACCCGCCTGTTCCTGGCCTGTTCGGCCGACCCGCGTTCGCGCTCGCATGGCTTCTACCGGCGCCTGGGCTGGCGCCCGACCGGCGAGATTGATGAGGCCGGCGATGAGATTCTTGAGCTCGTCTGATTGAAGGCGTCGCCGCCAGGCATGGCTTGGCGCTACCACGGATGCGATCGCCAGAGCGGCCCCGCCCGCCTTGGTGACGGGACCGCGAAACATCGGATGCTGCGTTGCATCAAAAAAGGACCGGAACCGGTTAGAATCGCGCCAGGATGTTGCAAGGCGTTGTTTCTTCACGCCCTTTCCCTGCCCCACGCGCATCCTGACCCCTTCCCCTCCGCCAACGATCCCGCCCCCATGAAGAAATTTGGCAAGGCTCTTCTCGCCCTGCTCGTGCTGCTGTTGCTGGCCGCCGCGCTGTTCCTGTACTGGCCGCTGACCCAGCGCTCGGTGCCCGCCGCCAGCAACGACAAGCCCGTCGATGTTGTGCTGGTCGGCGCCGGCATCATGAGCATCACCCTGGCCACCTACCTGCAGGAACTGCAGCCGGACTGGAACATCCAGGTCTACGAACGCCTCGACGGCGTCGCCGGTGAAAGCTCCGACGGCTGGAACAACGCCGGCACCGGTCACTCGGCCTTCGCCGAACTGAACTACACCCCGGAATTGCCCGACGGCAGCATCGAGACCAAGCGCGCGGTCGGCATCGCCGAATCGTTCGAGGTCTCACGCCAGTTCTGGTCGCACCAGGTGAAGGAAGGCCGGCTGAGCCAGCCCAGCGACTTCATCAACCCGACCCCGCACATGAGCTTCGTCTGGGGCGATGACAACATTGCCTACCTGCACAAGCGCCAGCAGGCCCTGGTGAAGAATCCGCTGTTCTATGGCATGCAGTACTCCGAGGATCCGGCACAGATCAAGCAGTGGGCACCGCTGCTGATGGAAGGCCGTGACCCGAAGCAGAAGGTGGCCGCGACCTGGATGCCGCTGGGCACCGACGTCAACTTCGGTGTGATCACCCGCCAGCTGACCACCGGCCTGCAGCGCAGCCCGAACTTCAGCCTGCACCTCAACCATGAAGTGAGCGCGCTGCGACAGAACGCCGACAAGAGCTGGAACGTGACGGTGAAGGACCTCAAGGCCGGTACCGAGTCCACCACCCACGCCCGCTTCGTGTTCATCGGTGCCGGTGGCGCCGCACTGAAGCTGCTGCAGATGTCGGGCATTCCGGAATCGAAGGACTACGCCGGCTTCCCGGTCGGTGGCCAGTTCCTCGCCTTCCAGGGCCAGGACGTGACCTCCCGCCATGGCGTGAAGGCCTACGGCATGGCCGAGACCGGTTCGCCGCCGATGTCGGTGCCGCACCTGGATGCACGCAAGCTGGACGGCAAGCCGGTGGTCCTGTTCGGGCCGTTCGCGCTGTACAGCACCAAGTTCCTCAAGCACGGCTCGTGGTGGGACCTGTATTCCTCGGTCAACCACAACAACGTCGGCCCGATGCTGGAAGTGGGCAAGGACAACCTGGACCTGGTGCAGTACCTGATGGGCCAGGCGCGCCTGAACGATGCCGACCGCCAGGCCGAACTGGTCAAGTACTTCCCCAACGCCAAGCCGGGTGACTGGAAGCTGGTCACCGCCGGCCAGCGCGTGCAGATCATCAAGCGCGATCCGCTGAAGGGCCCGGTGCTGCAGTTCGGTACCGAGATCGTGACCGACAAGGACCACACCCTCGCCGCCCTGCTCGGCGCCTCGCCGGGCGCGTCGACCTCGCCGCCGATCATGCTGGACCTGATGGCCAAGGCCTTCCCGGACCAGATGAAGGCCGGCTGGGAAACCCGCCTGCGCGAGATCGTGCCGTCGTACGGTCGCAAGCTCAACGACAGCGCCGCGCTGGTCAACGAGATCCGTACACTGACCAGCCAGACCCTGCATCTGCCGTATCTGGAGGTGCCGGTGGATGCGAACGCGGCATCGCCCGCTCCGGCTGCAGTGCCGGCAGCGGCCAAGGAAAAGCGCAACGCCAATGAGGAACTGCAGGCGCTGTAAGCCCGCAGTTTGCTTTTGCTGCAGACGGACGGCCACCTTCGGGTGGCCGTTTGCGTTTGGGCGGGCCATCGCCTGTAGAGCCGAGCCCATGCTCGGCTCCGGCAAAAAGCAGCCGAGCATGGCTCGGCTCTACGGAAAGCGATGCCCCGTGCCGGGAACCCTGCGCACAATGACGCGAATTGTAATGTTGTTAAGAATTATTTACATTTGCGTCCTGCGCAGTGACCGCGCCTTTCCAGATGGACCTGACCGTGCCCGAAGCCGCCGCCCCGGGTGCTGGACGACTGTTGCCGCCCTTCCCCGCTTCCGAGCCTCGACCATGCCCCTGACCTTCCGTAACCGCCTGCCCCGCCGCGCGCTGCTGCCGGCTGCCCTGCTTTCGTCGTTGACCCTGCTGGCCGCGCCCAGCGCGTTCGCCGCCACCGATGGCGCTGCCGACGCCAAGACCCTGGACCGGGTGAGCGTGCGTGCCGAGCAGTCCGCTCCGCCCTCCAGCTCCACCCGCCTGCCGATCACCCTGCAGGAAACCCCGCAGTCGGCCACTGCGATCAGCCTGCAGCGCCTGCAGGACGAGTCGCTGTTCAGCATCAACGATGTGATGCGCAACGTCACCGGCGTCAGCGTGTCCTTCTATGACACCCAGCGCCCGCTGTACTACGCGCGCGGCTTTGCCATCACCGACTTCCAGGTTGATGGCATCCCCACCTACAGCGGCTCCACCAACCAGGAATACGACACTGCCTTCTACGACCGTATCGAAGTGATCCGCGGCGCCAACGGCCTGCTCAGCGGCGCCGGCGTGCCCTCGGCCACGGTCAACCTGCTGCGCAAGCGCCCGGGCAAGGAGTTCGACGCGTCGTTCGCGGTCAGCGCCGGCAGCTGGGACTACCGTCGCATGGAGGCGGATGTGACCGCGCCGCTGACCGCCGACGGCCGCTTCCGCAGCCGCGTGGTCGCCGCCTACACCGATCGTGGCCTGTATTACGACCGTTACGACGAGAACAAGATGGCCGGCATGGCAGTGCTGGAAGGCGATATCACCGACAGCACCACGATCACCCTGGGTTACCAGAGCCAGGACAACAACCCCACCGGTTCAACCTGGGGCACCGTGCCGTTCTTCGACAGCCAGGGCAATTTCGCGCACCTGCCGCGCTCGACCAACCTGTCGCCGAAGTGGAGCTATTGGAAGCGCGAGAGCAATACCGCCTTCGCCAACCTGGAACAGCGTTTCGGCGACAACTGGCTGTTGAAGATCAACACCGCCTACACCCGCGGCAACGTGCAGAACGTGCGCCTATATGGCACCGGCAACCCGGACCCGGTGACCGGCTCGGGCATCTACCTGCGCGCGGCCGCCGGTGATTCGAAGGACACCCGCCGCAATGTCGATGCCTACCTGACCGGCAGCTTCCCGCTGTTCGGCCGCGACCACGACCTCACCGTCGGCGCGCAGTGGTCGGACCTGGAAGGCACCACCAACACCCTGGCGCTGAACTTCCCGAACGACTGGGCGCGCTGCGGCGGCGAGCGCTGCTACTACATTCCCAACGTGTACAACTGGAATGGCGACATCTCCGAGGTGACCTACCGCCGCACCGGCGCGCGCCGCGTGGCCAAGACCACGCAGAGTGGCGTCTATCTGGCCACCCGCCTGCGCCTGGCCGATCCGCTGTCGCTGATTGCCGGCGCACGCCTGAGCCGCTGGGAAACCCTCAGCCGCTCGTACAACGCCGCAGGCGCCTACACCGGCACCAGCGGTGCGTACAAAGTGAGCGATGAAGTCACCCCCTACGTGGGCCTGATCTACGACATCACCCCGAACGTGTCGGCCTATGCCAGCTACACCGAGATCTTCAACCCGCAGAACTTCAAGGACCGCAACGAGAACCTGCTGGCACCAGTACAGGGCTCGAACCTGGAAGCGGGCATCAAGACCCAGTGGCTGGACGGCCGCCTGACCGCCAATGCTGCCGTGTTCGAGGCCAAGCAGGACAACTACGCCGTGCGTGACATGGGCGTGCCGGAAGGTTCGCTGAGCGATGGCACCTCCGCCTACATCGGCGTCAACGGCACCAAGGCGCGCGGCTGGGAGATGGACGTCAACGGCGAGATCCTGCCGGGCTGGACGGTCAATGCCGGCTACACCCACGTCAAGGTCACCCGTGCCGCCACCGACCTGCTGTACGCCAACCCGCCGAAGGATCTGCTGCAGCTCAACACCCAGCTACAGCTGCGCGGTGCGCTGGAACGCCTGAGCGTTGGCGGTGGCGTGCAGTGGCAGAGCAAGGTGCAGGGCTACAACATCGCCTACCCGCTGGGCGGCACGGTGACGGTGAACCAGCCGGCGTATTCGCTGGTGCAGTTCAACGCCAACTACCGCATCAGCGACAGCTGGACCGCGACGCTGAGCGTGCGCAACGCGCTGGACAAGACCTACTGGGCCAACCTGGACTACAACAACTTCGGCGAGCCGCGCTTCGTGTCGGCCAGCCTGCGCTGGAAGTTCTGAGCGACTCGCGAACCGGTGGGTGCCGACCGCTGGTCGGCACACCCCCAACCTGAATGGGCCCGCCTCCGCGCGGGCCCTTCCTTTTGCTGCACTGCAGGTTGCATCCTTTTTTGTAATTATGCCGTAATTACATCAACACCCATCGGAAGCCGGTCGATGAACCTGAGCTGGGATACGTTGGAACGCAGCCGCCAGGGGCGCCTGGAACGTGCCGCGCCGTGGGCCCGGGGACGCGAGGTCGCCGCCACCGATGTGGGTGAACTGCTGCATGCACTGCTGGAACCGGGCGACAAGGTCTGCCTGGAAGGCAACAACCAGAAGCAGGCCGATTTCCTCGCCCAGGCCCTGGCCGACCTCGACCCCGCCCGCGTGCATGACCTGCACATGGTGCAGTCGGTGCTGTCCCTGCCGTCGCACCTGGATGTATTCGAGCGTGGTATCGCTTCGAAACTGGACTTCTCGTTCTCCGGCCCGCAGTCGGTACGGTTGGCCAACCTGGTGGCTGAAGGGCGCATCCAGATCGGTGCCATCCACACCTACCTGGAACTGTTCGGCCGCTACTTCATCGACCTGACCCCGCGCGTGGCCCTGGTGGCCGCGCAGGCCGCAGATCGGCACGGCAACCTCTATACCGGCCCGAACACCGAAGACACGCCGGTGATCGTCGAGGCCACCGCCTTCGGTGGCGGCATCGTCATCGCCCAGGTCAACGAGATCGTCGACCCCCTCCCCCGCGTCGACATCCCCGCTGACTGGGTCAACTTCGTGGTGCAGGCGCCGAAGCCGAACCATATCGAACCGCTGTTCACCCGCGACCCGGCGCAGATCTCCGAGATCCAGGTGCTGATGGCGATGATGGCCATCAAAGGCATCTACGCCGAGTACGGCGTCAACCGCCTCAACCATGGCATCGGCTTCGACACTGCGGCCATCGAGCTGCTGCTGCCGACCTACGCCGAATCGCTGGGGCTGAAGGGCAAGATCTGCCAGCACTGGGCGCTGAACCCCCACCCGGCACTGATTCCGGCGATCGAATCGGGCTTCGTCAAATCGGTGCATTCGTTCGGGTCGGAACTGGGCATGGAGAAGTACATCGCCGCGCGAGGCGATGTGTTCTTCACCGGCGCCGATGGCTCGATGCGTTCCAACCGCGCGTTCTCGCAGACCGCCGGCCTGTATGCCTGCGACATGTTCATCGGTTCCACACTGCAGATCGACCTGCAGGGCAACAGCTCCACCGCCACCCGCGACCGCATCGCCGGCTTCGGTGGCGCACCGAACATGGGTTCCGATGCACGTGGCCGGCGCCATGCCAGCGAGGCCTGGATCAAGGCCGGCCAGCAGGCCGCACGCCCGGGTGAGATGCCGCGCGGGCGCAAGCTGGTGGTGCAGATGGTGGAAACCTTCCGCGAACACATGGCGCCGGCCTTCGTCGACCGCCTCGATGCCTGGGAACTGGCCGAGCGCGCACAGATGCCGCTGCCGCCGGTGATGATCTATGGCGACGACGTCAGCCATGTGCTGACCGAAGAAGGCATCGCCAACCTGCTTTTGTGCCGCACCCCTGAGGAGCGCGAACAGGCGATCCGCGGCGTGGCCGGTTATACCGCCGTGGGCCTGGGCCGCGACCGCGCGATGGTGGAAAACCTGCGCGACCGCGGCGTGATCCGCCGTCCCGATGACCTTGGCATCTCCGTGCGCGATGCCAGCCGTGACCTGCTGGCGGCGCGTTCGGTGAAGGACCTGGTGCGCTGGTCCGGCGGCCTGTACGACCCGCCCAAGCGCTTCCGCAACTGGTAAGGGGCTGAGCATGGAAACCCTCGACTATCGATTCGAAGGCCACACTGCGGTGCAGTTTCCGCGCGACGCGGTGCTGGTCGGCGTGCTGGCCTCGGGCAACCTGGAAATCCTGCTGGAACCCGCTGCGCTGGATGGCGCGATGACGGTGCGCATCATCACCGCCGCGAAGGGCTTCGGCAGCGTGTGGCAAGCGGTGATCAACGACTTCGCACAGCGTCATCCGCTGAGCGATGTACGCATCTCGATCAACGATGCCGGTGCCACCCCGGCGGTGGTCAGCCTGCGCCTGGACCAGGCCGTGGAAACCCTGCTTGCTGGAGAAGAACGATGAACCGGACGCAGCGCCACAGCTACTACGAGGCCGATGCGCGCGAGCGTATCGCCGGCCTGGTCGATGCCGGCTCGTTCCGTGAATTCCTCGGCCCGGCGCGGCGGATGATGAGCCCGCACCTGGCACAGCTCGACCAGCCCGCGGCGTTCGACGACGGCATTGTTGTTGGCGAAGCCACACTGCGCGGCCGACGCGTGCTGCTGGCGGCACAGCAGGGTGAATTCATGGGCGGCGGCGTGGGCGAGGTGCACGGCGCCAAGCTGACCGGGCTGCTGCGTCGTGCGGCGGAAACCCGCCCTGACGGCGTGCTGCTCCTGCTCGATACCGGCGGTGTGCGGCTGCACGAAGCCAATGCTGGACTCATCGCCATTTCCGAGATCATGCGCGCCACTCTGGACGCGCGTGCAGCGGGCGTGCCGGTGATCGCGCTGATCGGCAGCGGCAACGGCGCATTCGGTGGCATGGGCATCGTTGCTCGTTGCTGCAGCATGGTGATCATGTCCGAGGAAGGCCGGCTGTCGCTGTCCGGGCCAGAGGTGATCGAAACCGTGCGTGGCGTGGAAGAGTTCGATTCCCGCGACCGCGCACTGGTCTGGCGCGTAACGGGAGGCAAGCACCGCTACCTGATCGACCAGGCGCAGGTGCTGGTGCCCGATGTCATCGAGGCGTTCGCGCAAGCGGCATTCAATGCGCTGCAGCCTGATACCAGCAGTACCGATGCGGATACTGCACTGGCCGCGCTGCAGGAACGCCATCTGGCATTGAAGGCGCGCGTGCAGGCCTGGAGCGATTGCCGCGATGGCCTGGAGATCTGGGCGCGGCTGGGCATTGCCCACCCCGAACGCCTGCCACTGCTCGACACCGATGAATTCCTCATCGCCACCGCCGACCGGAGCCTGCCATGAGCATGCCGTTGCAGACACTGCTCGATGCCCTGTTTCCGCATGGGCATGCCGTTGCGGTGAACGATTCGGTGCTGACCGGCAGCGCCACCACCGACGACGGCGACGTGACCGTGATCGGCACCGCCGACAAGCTCGAGGTGGGCGTGGACCACGCACTGGTACTGGCCGAAACGGTGCTGGCCAGCACCGCCGCGCATCCGCAGCAAGCGATCGTGATGCTGGTCGACACCGCCGGCCAGCGCCTGGCTCGCCGCGACGAACTGCTCGGCATCAACGGCTGTTTCGCGCACCTGGCGCAGACGCTGGATCTCGCGCGTCGACGTGGCGCGCGACTGGTCACGCTGGTCTACGGTGAATCCGTCAGTGGCGGCTTCCTCTCGTTCGGGCTGATGGCCGACCACATCCACGCCCTGCCGGATGCGCAGGCGCGGGTGATGGACCTGCGCGCGATGGCCCGGGTGACCAAGCAGCCGCTGGATAAACTGCAGGCGCTGAGCCAGACCTCACCGGTGTTCGCACCGGGCGTGGAGAACTACGTGGCGATGGGTGCGGTGGAATCGCTGTGGGAGGGCGATCTTGCCCAGCACCTTCTGCAGGCCCTGCGCACGCCCGCCGATGGCGACCGCCGCGCCGTGCGCGGAGCCGAACGTGGCGGGCGCATGCTGGCCGCACGCGTGGCTGAAGCGGTGAGTCAGGGCGATGCCTGAGCGGCTGCCCCGCCATACGCTGGTCTGGCTGTCAGCGCACGCCGGCTGGCAGGCGGACATCGCCGCGCATGAGTCGCGCCTGGCCGACTGGTTTGCGCAGGGCCGCCCGGCCATCGTCGCGCGGCGTGCCGCCGACGATGCCGATCCACGCCTGCGTCTCGGCGTGCCGCTGCCGCCCGCCGAGGGCAAACTGCGCCTGGGCCTGCGCGTGCCAGCACACGATGTGCTGCGCACCACGCCGCCGCCGGCACTTCAGACGGTGCTGAAAGGCGACGTTCCCCAGGACTGGCGGCGGCCCCTTGAAGTGCTGCAGAACATCGCTGAGGCGCGCGTATTTGGTGCCTTCGCATGGCAGCACCTTACTGGCCTGCGCTATGTGCACGCGCGCTCGGACGTCGATCTGCTGTGGCCGATCGGCACCACCGCGCAGGCCGATGCCCTGGCTGCACGGCTACAGGCATGGGAAGCCGGACACAACCGGCGGGTCGATGGCGAGCTGTGCCTGGGCCGCGACGCCGCCGTGAACTGGCGGGAGTACGCCGGACGCAGCCGCGAGGTACTGGTCAAGCGCCTCGATGGTGCCGCACTGGAACTCCGCGATGCGTTGTTCGCCTCCGCCGGGGTGAGCGCATGAACGCCGTCGTGCAATCGGCAGTCAGGCCGGCAGCTGCCGTGGACAGCGCGCGTCTGGGGCGCCTCGCCGTCGCCAGCCTGCATGCGGAGCTGGCGCTGGCACCCAAGCCCGGACTGGTCACACCATTCGACAGCGGCAGCCATCACGACATGGACGCCGGCACGTTCCTGCGCAGCCTGTTCGCGCTGCGCCACTATTTCACCGCCGTGGCCTACCTCGGTGCAACCGGGGCGGACTTCGACGCCTTGCGCCGGTGTGGCATCGCCGCCGAAATCGCGATGCTGCGCGCGACCGCCGGCGTCAATACCCATCGTGGCGCGGTCTTCAGTCTCGGCCTGCTGGTGGCGGCCGCCGCGGCCTGTCGCTCCCGCCTGGGCCATGCCGCCACGGGTGAGCAGGTCTGCCAGGACGTGTGCCGCTGGTCTGTCGAGCTCGCCGACGCACCCCTGGATGCGAACAGCCCTGGCCAGCGCGCGCGTGCACGGCACGGCGTGCAGGGTGTGCGCGAACAAGCGGCCGCCGGCTATCCGCTGCTGCGCGGCGTGGCACTGCCTACCCTGCGTCACGCACTGGCCAGCGGCCTGCCACGCGAGGCCGCGATGTGCCAGACGCTGATGCAGCTGATCGCGTGCGTGGATGACCTCAACCTGCTGCACCGTGGCGGCGCCGACGGCCTGCGCTGGGCCCAGCGCCAGGCCCGCACCTTCCTGGAAGCGGGCGGCACCTTCGCGCCGGACTGGCGGACACATCTGCGTCGCATCGGTGACGGCTTCGTCGCGCGCCGGCTGAGCCCGGGCGGCAGCGCAGACCTGTTGGCCTGCAGCGGGTTCCTGCTGCAGCAGGAGCGTGCATGAGCCTGGCCCTGCTCTGCCCCGGCCAAGGCGCGCAGCACGCAGCGATGTTCGACCGCGTGCGCGATCTTCCGGCCGCACGCCACACCCTTGATGCGGCCAGCACGGTGCTCGGCCGCGATGTGCTTTCCGCCGCTGCGGCCGACGACCGTTTCGACAATGCACAGGCGCAACCGCTGCTGTGCGCGGCCAGCCTGGCGCAGTGGCACGGGCTGCGCGACAGCGTGCCAACGCCGACGCTGATCGCGGGCTACAGCATCGGCGAGTTGGCCGCGCATGCCATCGCCGGCAGCTTCGATGCGACCACCTGCCTTGCCCTGGCGGCGCAGCGCGCGCAGTTGATGGACGGCGCCAGCCCCGCCGATGCAGGCCTGCAGGCCGTGCTTGGCCTGGAACGCCATGTACTGCAGCCGCTGTGCGATCTGCACGGTGCGCACGTGGCCATCGCCAACGGGCAGGACCATTTCATCGTGGGCGGCACGCACGCCTCGTTGCTGCGGCTGGCCGATGCAGCGCAGGCGCAGGGTGCGGACATCCGTCCGCTGCCGGTGCACGTGCCTGCACACACACCGTTGCTGGCGGCGGCGGTAGCACCGTTTGCTGCCGCACTCGCTGCCTCGCCACTGCAGGCCCCACGCCTGCCGCTGCTGGCCGGCATCGATGCGCGACCGGTGCGGGATCGCGCAATGGCGGTCCACACGCTGTCGGCGCAGCTGGCACAGACCATCGAATGGGCGCAGGTGATGCGCCAGGCCTTCGAGCGCGGCGCGCGGGTTTTCCTGCAGCTGGGCCCGGGCAACGCGCTGGCGCGCATGGTCGCACCGGCCTATCCGTGCTGCGAAGTGCGCGCGGTGGAAGAATTCCAGAGCCTTGAAGGCGCCGCGGCGTGGGTCCGCAGTGCGCTGGAGCGGCTGCGGTAACGGGTTCGAGCAGTACGTATCACGCACCACGCAGTACGTCGCCTTACCCCGGGATGGCGGGTCTCCATCCGCGCTGTACGTGAGTCACGTGTCTGGGAGGGCGCATGAGTCCACAAATCGCAACGATCATCGGTCTGGTGATCATGTTCATCGTCGCCACGGCGATGCCGATCAACATGGGCGCGGTCGCCTTCGCGCTGGCCTTCATCATCGGCGGGCTGTGGGTCGACATGGGCGGCAAGGAGGTCCTGGCCGGGTTCCCCGGCGATCTGTTCCTGACCCTGGTCGGCATCACCTACCTGTTCGCCATCGCGCAGAAGAACGGCACCATCGACCTGCTGGTGCACTGGGCAGTAAAAGCCGTGCGCGGCCATATCGTGGCCATCCCGTGGGTAATGTTCGTGATCACCGCGGTGCTGACCGCCTTCGGCGCGCTCGGCCCGGCAGCGGTGGCCATCATCGGCCCGGTCGCGCTGCGCTTTGCCAAGCAGTACAACATCAACCCGCTGATGATGGGCCTGCTGGTCATCCATGGCGCACAGGCGGGCGGCTTCTCGCCGATCAGCGTGTACGGCAGCATCACCAACGGCGTGGTGCAGAAGGCCGGGCTGGAAGTGACCGAGATGGCGGTGTTCCTGACCAGCCTGGGCTTCAACTTCATGATGGCGACGATCTGCTTCTTCGCCTTCGGTGGCATCGCCCTGCTGCGTCGCGGCTCGATCACCGCAGCAGGAACGATCGGCAATGCCGAACTGGCAATGGCCGGTGGCCCGCAGGCGTCGTCACGCCAGTTCGCGATCGAAGGCCATGGCGCGCTGGTCGCAGCAGGCGGCGGCACGCTCAGCAATGATCCGGCGGCACTGGATGCGGTGGGCCTGACCCGCGAGCGCCTGTTCACCCTGATCGGCCTGCTCGGCCTGGGCGTGGCCGCGCTGATCTACAACCTCAATGTCGGTCTGGTCTCGATCACCGTGGCGGTGGCGCTGGCGCTGCTGTCGCCACAAAGCCAGAAGGGTGCGGTCGATGGCATCAGCTGGTCCACCGTGCTGCTGATCTGCGGTGTGGTGACCTACATCGGCGTGCTGGAACATGCCGGCGCGGTGGACTTCATCGGTAATGGTGTGTCCGACATCGGCATCCCGCTGCTGGGTGCACTGCTGGTCTGCTACGTGGGTGGCATCGTCTCTGCATTCGCCTCGTCGGCCGCAGTGCTGGGCGCCACGATTCCACTGGCCGTGCCGTTCCTGATGCAGGGGCACCTCAGTGCGGCCGGCGTGATCTGTGCGCTGGCGGTGTCATCCACCATCGTCGATGTCAGCCCGTTCTCAACCAATGGCGCGCTGGTGGTGGCTTCGGCCGCGAAGGAAGAGCGCGAAACCCTGTTCCGCCGCTTCCTGGTCTACAGCGGCCTGGTGGTGGCCCTGGGGCCGTTGTTGGCCTGGCTGGTGTTCGTGGTGCCGGGCTGGATGTAACCGCCGAACGGTCGTGCCGGCCACTGGTCGGCACGACCTGGCGTTACACTCTGCGCATGGCTATTGCCCCTGCCCCGCGGTCACCGAAGAAGCGCGCGCCTCTGTATGAAGAGGTTGCCGAACACGTGCGCGAACGCATCTACGATTACCGCCTGCCGCCGGGTGAGTGGATCGACGAGCCCGCGCTGTGCGAAGAACTGGGCATCAGCCGCACACCGCTACGCGAAGCGCTGAAGCTGCTGGCCGCCGAAGGCCTGGTGCAGATCGATGCCGGCCGTGGCTGCCGGGTCACCCGGTTGACGCTGGAAGACCTCAACCAGCTGTTTCCGGTGATGGCGATGCTGGAAGGCCGCTGCGCGCACGAGGCGGTGAAGCACATCGACGATGCCGGTGTGCAGCAGCTGGAAGACCTGCATGCAGCAATGGAGACGGCAGCGGCCGAAGGCAACATCGCCGAGTACTACCGCAACAACTACCTCATTCACGAAACCGTGCAGCATTACGCCGTCAACCCGTGGCTGATCCGCATCACCCACGATCTGCATCGCATCCTGAAGATGCACCGTGGCCGCCAGCTGCTGACACCGGGCCGCACCGCGCAGTCGCTGGCCGAACACCGCGAGTTGATGGAGTGCTTCCGACGCCGCGACGCGCAGGCTGCCGAACGCACCATGGAACGCCACCTGCTGAGCCAGGGCCAGGCTCTGGCCGCCTATGTGGCAGCAGGCGGGCTGTTGAACGTGCCGGCGCCCTTGCCGACCGAAGGCGGCGGTTGAGCCGATGAGGTTGCCGGCCAGCGGCCGGCACTACCAGGACGTGACCTTGGCCGGCATCCCGGAACATCTCGTCAATCGCCACCGCCGCAGCTGCCGCCGTCACCCCCACCACCATCACTGCTGCAGTCGGAGCTGCTGTGGTTGTGCTGGCTGTAGTTGTCGCCGGAATACCCGCCCGAGTAATCGTAGGCGCCGCCGAGACCGTTGTCCCCCCGGCTGCCCGAGCCATCGGCCGTGGCCACCGCCAGGCACAGGATGGCGCCGACCAGCGGCAGCAGCCAGATCAGCAGCAACTGCACCGCCCGGCCGCCCGCCGACAGGCCATCCCGCCTGACGATCACCACGGTAGCCACCACGTTCAGGCCCAGCACCAGCAGGACAAGCAGAAGGGCAACGATCAGCATTCGGCGACTCCGTGCCTGGACTGGGGGCATTATGGCCTGCCACCCCGGCAATGGCCCTGCCTGTCATGAAGATGGGACAATGTAGGGCGCGCCGGCCTGCCTCCGGGCCGCCGGCGCCCCCCGCACCACACGGAAGAAGAAGAACAACAACATGCTGAAAGTCATTTTCGATACCGACCCGGGCGTCGACGACGCCCTGGCCCTGCTGTACCTGCACAAGCACGCCCAGATCGACCTGATCGGCGTCACCACCACCTTCGGCAATGCCTCGGTGGAGTCGACCACGCACAACGCGCTGTACCTGAAGCAGGCCTGGGGCTTTGCCGCCCCGGTCGCGCGCGGCGCCGCGGGTCCGCTGCAGCCGGAAGCCACCCCGGAAGCCTGGCCGGTGCACATCCATGGCCACAACGGCCTGGGCAACCACGCGGTGCCGGTTGCGCTGGACGTGGCCGCCGATGCGCGCCCGGCCCACCAGCTGATCATCGACCTGGTCCGCGCTCACCCGGGCGAAGTGACCCTGGTCGCGGTCGGTCGCATGACCAACCTGGCCTTGGCCCTGCAGCAGGCCCCGGACATTGCCGGCCTGGTGCGCGGCGTGGTGATCATGGGCGGCGCCTTCCACGTCAACGGCAACATCACCCCGGCCGCCGAGGCCAACATCTGGGGCGATGCCGAAGCGGCCGACGTGGTGTTCACCGCCAGCTGGCCGGTCACCGCCATCGGTCTGGACGTCACCACCCGCGTGGAAATGGACCGTGACGGCCTGGACAAACTGGCCGCCATCGGTGGCGCCGATGCCGAACTGGTCCGCGCCTTGTCGCAGGACTACGTGGACTTCTACCTGCAGGCCGGCCACAAGGGCATGGTCGTGCATGACTGCTGCGCCTGCATCGCACTGACCCGTCCCGAACTGTTCCAGTTCGAGCGCGCCAGCGTGCGCGTGGCCACCGACGGCGTCGCCCGCGGCATGACCATTCCGAAGCCGGAAGGCATGGGCTTCGGCCCCAGCGTGTGGGATGGCCACGTACTGCAGTCGATCGCCATCGGCGTGGATGCACCGGCCGTGCTGGCCGACATCGAGCAGACCCTGGCGGTCTGATCGCCTAGCGCTTGCCCCTGCCCGGGGTCGTCTCGGGCAGGGTCCACAGCACCGGCAGCACCAGCACCGCCACGAACGCGATCATCGCGCCCGGCGCCGCCGCCCAGCCGCTGCGTTCCACCCACCATTGCGCCAGCCAGGGTGTTGCACCGCCAAAGAATGCAGTGGCCATGGTCACGCCCAGTGCCAACCCGCTTACGCGGCCTTCGCCGGGGAACTGCTCGGCGGTGGCCGGGGCAGCCACCGCGCTTACGCCACCGGCTACGCAAGCCAGCAGCACCGCGGCCAGTGCGATGCCCACCGCCGTCGCCTGCGCCATCCACGCAAACAGGGACAGCGGCAGCAGCGCTGCCAGCACGGTCAGGCCCAGCAGCAGCGGTCGCCGGCCGTAGCGATCAGAGAGTGCACCGCACAGCGGCGTGATCGCGATCACAGCCACCGCAGCCACCGTAGACAGCCACAGCGCATCGCCTTCGTCGTGGCCCTGCGCATGCAGGAAGGCCGGCACGTAGGTGATGCCAACGTAGTAGGTGATCGAACCGAGTGCCGAGATTGCGAACGTGCGCGCTACTGCGCCGGGATGGTTGCGCAGCACGTGGCGCAGCGGCGTCGCGGGAATGCTGCCCTCGCGGCGCTGGCGCTCGAATTCAGGCGATTCGTGCATGCCAGAGCGTGCGATGAGGATCACCAGCGCCAGCGCCGCACCGACGAAGAACGGAATGCGCCAGCCCCAGCCATCGAGCTGCGCGGGTGTGACCATCGCCACCGTCACTGCGGAGATCGCCACTGCCAGCAGTGCGCCTACTTCACTGGCCGCCGACGCCAGCGAGGTCACCAGGCCACGCCGCCGCGCCGGCGCGCTTTCCAGCAGGTACGCCACCACCCCGGTGTACTCACCGCCCACCGAAAACGCCATCACGCAGCGCAGTACCAGAAGCAGCACGCCCGCCGTCGTACCTGCCGTGGCCGCTGTCGGCAGCAGGGCAGTGGCCAGCATTGCTGCTGCCATCAACGCCATCGAAGCCAGCAGCATCCAGCGCCGGCCCAGGCGGTCGCCCAGGTGGCCGAAGCACAGCGCGCCCAGCGGGCGCATCAGGTAGGACACCGCGAAGCCGGCCAGGGTGACCAGCATCGCCTCTTTACCGCCGCCGAAGAACACCCGCGACAGCACCGTGGCGAAGTACAGGTAGAGAGTGAAGTCGTACCACTCCACTACAGTGGAAAGGCCAGCCACCCACATCGAGCGCTGCCGCGCCGCGTTCATTGCGTGTTCGCCTTCAACAGCCTCGATCCCGGATGTGCAGGTTCGAAGCAGGGTGGCATGGCCGGGGTGAAATACGGGTCATCAGCTATCCGTCGCCTGCATGTACTGGGTTTCATGGCCGGTGAAGCGCTCACCGTCAAAGCCAAAGCAGAACCGCCCTTCCTCGAATACGCGGTAGACCAGCAAGGCGCCATCAAGGCAGAACTGCGGCTGGTCCACGCCCGTTTCCAGTGTCCCGTAGCCGTTAGCCTCTCCGCCCTTCCCCGCCGGCCTGGTGAAGGCATCGATCGGCAATGGCGTGGCGCGTCCGGTGCGGGTGTCGACCAGCACCAGCGTGCGCTGGAAGTATTCGGGACGATCATCGACCTGCACCAGCAGATAGTGCTGGTTGAAATTGGGCGCCTGGTGCTGGAGCGCATCTTCGATGGCGGCCCGGTGCGGCGCATCGCAGAAGTCGACCGGGCTGTAGCGGTAGCTGCAACCGTCGTGGTCGTAGGGCAGGTTCATGCCGGAATAGCTCACGCCTGCCTGGCTGCCCAGATCGTCTCCCGGTTCCGGCGTGCTGCACAGCAGCCACGAGCGCTGCGCATCCTCGGGATCGGCCATCAACTTCGGCTCGCGGCCCGCCTCGTACGCCGCGCCACCCGGGAATTCCTGCCCGAAGCGCTGGCGGACGATGGGACGTGCCTTCTCCAGCGGCAGGCCGATCTTCGCGCCACGGAATGAGACAAAGGTCATCGTCGGCAGGATCACTTCCTCCACCGGCAGCCCCTTCCATTGCCCCTGCACGCAGAACGTGGCGATCTCGTTCTCCTCATCCTCCTTGCAGGGCTTCGACGCGTTCGCGGCCAACCAGGGATGGACCGGATGCCCGGTCTGCTGATCGATGTACCAGCCGTCCAGCGCGCAGGTCGGCAGGGCATCGAGCAGCGGAGAGAGGTCTGTTGCGGTGGCCGGGGCGGCAAGCGGTGTGCCCGCTACGGGTGCCCCGGTCGGCGCATCCGATGTGCGCTGGCATGCCGCCAGCGCGAGTAGACCGACCAGCATCGCGGCGTGGCGCGCACGCCGGATTGAATGATGCGTTCCCTGCATTGCGTGTTTCCTGGTTTCGACACCCGCTGGATGATCGCCGATCCCGAGGCCGTGCAGGAATGCCGTAGATCCACGCCATGCGTGGGCGCTCTGGCCCCGTCCGTTACCCCGGCAGCTGCAGCTCCGCCCGCAGGCCGCCACCCTCGCGGTTGAGCAGCCGCAGCGAGCCGCCCAGCGACTGCGCCAGCTGCACCGCGATGGCCAGGCCCAGGCCAGTCCCGCCGGTACCGCGATTGCGCGAGCTTTCCAGCCGGTGGAACGGCGCCAGCACTGCCTGCAGCTGGTCCTCGGGAATGCCCGGGCCACGGTCGGAAATGCTGATCCACACCCTTCCGGCCCCATCGCGACCCGCCTCGATCTCGGCGGCACCGGCGTAACGCAACGCGTTGTCGACCAGATTGCCGACCACCCGGCGCAGCGGCTGCGGCCAGGTCTGCACGACCAGTCCAGCCGGCGCACCACCACTGACCGGCTTGCCCATATCCTCGTAATCGCCGACCACACTGGCCAGGAATGCGCCCAGGTCCATCGCCACCGGCGCGCCACTGGCGACGTGGCTGCTGCGCGCATAGGACACGCCCTCACGCACCAGTTGACCCAGGTGGTCGAGGTCGGCCAGCAGCCGCTGCTGGGTGCTGTCTTCAGGCAGGGTCTCCACCCGAAGCTTCATGCGCGTGATGGGAGTCTGCAGGTCATGCGAGATCGCGGCCAGGATCTGCAGGCGCTCACTGACATGGCCACGAATGCGTGCCTGCAGTGCATTGAGTGCGGCCGCCGCACCGCCTACTTCCGCAGGACCATCTTCAGGCAGTGCGGGCCCGTCCTTGCCCGGCTGCAGATGCTCCACCGCATGCGACAGCTGCTGCAGCGGGCGCATGGCCAGGCGCACCGCCAGCCACGCGCAGACCAGCAGCAGCGCCAGCTGCAGCAGCAGCACGGCGGGCAGCCAACGCGCCAGCGGCAGGCCCGACGGGGTGACTTCAATGGTCACGGGGGTACCGTCGTGCAGGCGCAGTTCCACCTCGAACCGCTCCGGCAGGCGAGCCACCTGACGCGCCTGCAACGGATAGCGGTGCTGCAGGCTGTCGTCGATGATCGCCGTGACCTGGCGTGCACGATCGGTCTGCAGCCCTGGTCCGGCCGCGGCCGGGCGCAGCAGGTAACGGTAGGTGCGCCGCTCCAGCCGAGGCACCCAGGCATCGCGTTGCGCCGCAGGCAGGTGCTCCAGCAGCGCGACACTGACCGCCACATCCTCATCGAGGTTGCGCAGCATCATGCTGCGGGTGGACTGGTAACGTTCGAAGAACAGCAGGCCGAAGGACAGTGCGTGGGCCAGGGCCAGTCCGCCCAGCAGCACCAGCAGCAGCCGCGCCGACAGCGTGCGCGGCCAGCGTGGACGGCGTGCGGCCGTGTTCATTCGTCCGGCCCCAGCAACTGCACCGGCACGCTGAACACATAGCCTTCGCTGCGCACGGTCTTGATGTAGGTCGGCTCGCGTGCGTCGTCACCCAGGCGCTGGCGCACGCGGCTGACCAGCAGGTCGATCGAGCGATCGAACAGTTCGGCATCGCGGCCCTGGGTGAGGCTGAGCAGCTGGTCGCGGCTGAGCACCCGATTGGCGTGATCGAGGAACACGCGCAACAGGCGGAACTCGGCGCCACTGAGTGGATACGCGGTGTCCTGCGCATCCAGCAGATGGCGTGCGGTGGTGTCCAGGCGCCACTCGCCGAAGGCCAGCTGGCGACCTGCTTCGCTCACCTGCAGGTTCGGCGGCAGCATCCGGGTGCGGCGGATCACTGCATTGATGCGTGCCAGCAGTTCGCGCGAAGAGAAGGGTTTGGTCACGTAGTCGTCAGCACCCATTTCCAGGCCGATGATGCGATCGGTCTCGTCGTCGCGGGCAGTCAGCAGCACCACCGGCACCGCAACCTGCTTGCCGGCGCGCAGGTTGCGGCACAGGCTCAGTCCATCCTCGCCCGGCATCATCACGTCCAGCACCACCAGATCCACGGCATGGGTATCCATCAGCGCGCGCATCGCCCGGCCACCGTCGGCCTGGCTCACGCGCAGGCCGTTGCGTTGCAGGTAGTCAGCCAGCATCTGGCGGATCTCGCTGTCATCGTCGACGACCAGGATATGCGGTACGTGGTTCATTGCGTTCTCGATGAAGGCAGGGGGACAGCGCCGCGCGGCGCGGCCATGGTAGCGCGGCTCAGGGGTTGGCCAGCAGGCGCTGGATCTCGCTTTCGGTACGTGCGTAGTCGCCCTCGCCGTAATGGCGGTAGACCACACGCCCCTGCCGGTCGAGCAGGTACAGCGCGGGCCAGAAGCGGTTGCCCCAGGCGTTCCAGATCCGGTACTGGTTGTCCTGCACCACCGGCCAGGTGATATCCAACCGTGCGATGGCCTTGCGCACGTTGCCAGGCAGCCCTTCATAGGCGAACTCCGGCGTATGCACGCCGATTACCCTCAGGCCCTGCGGCGCGTACCGTGCATGCCACTGGTGGACATACGGCGCCACGTTGAGGCAGTTGCTGCAGGTGTAGGTCCAGAACTCAACCAGCACCACCTGCCCCCGCAACTGCGTCAGCGTGAGCGGTGGGCTGTTGTGCCAGGGCCCGCCACCGTTGAACCCCGCCATCGGTACTGCATCGAGCGGCTGCGCGCCGGCATCCGCACCGGGCCATGCCAGCAACAACGCCGCTCCGCCCAGCAGGCCCAGCAACAGCGGCAATGCGTACCCTCGCAGTCCGGCCATCGCTCAGCCACCCTGCTCGGCCAGCGGCAGTTCCGCCGGCTTCACCCCCGCTGCTTCCAGGATGCTGTCGGCCACCTGCGCTGGATGCGAAAGCAGCGACACATGGCTGCTGCCGACCGATTGCAGTTGTGCACCAATGCGACGTGCGGTCGCGGCCTGCAGCTGCGGCGACAGCATGCGGTCATCGCGGCTGAGTACGTACCAGCTCGGCTTGCTGCGCCACGCCGCAACGTTCACCACCTCGCCCAGCGCGCTGGCCTTCAACGGGACCTGCGTGCTGTACAGCAGTGCGGCCGACTTTTTCATCACGTCCGGCGCGAAGTCCTGGGCGATGGCATCCGCCGGCAAGGTCAGGTAGCCATCCCTTTCCTGCAGTCGGGCCAGGCCCGGACCAACCGGGAAACCTTCGCCCTGTTGCGCCGAAGATTGCCCGGCATCCGGCGCGAAGGCGGCCACGTACACCAGCGCCTGTACTTTCGGGTCATTGCCCGCTTCGGTGATGACCGTGCCACCCCAGCTATGGCCGACCAGCACCACCTTGCCGGGCGCGGCGGCAATCGCGCGGCGGGTGGCGGCGACGTCGTCGGCCAACGAGGTGAGCGGATTCTGTACGGCCACCGCCGGCAGCTTCCAGTCGTGCAGGGTGCTGATGACCTTGCTCCAGCTGGAGCCATCGGCGAAGGCGCCGTGCACCAGGATGACGGTGGGCGGTGCAGCAGTATCGGCCCGGGCAGCGAAGGCGGGGGCGGGGGCGGGGGCGGCGGCGCCGGCAACGGCGAGCGCGGCGGCAAGCAGCGAGGTACGGATCATGGGTGACACTCCGGTGTTGGGAGTAGCCATTTCCGCCTGCCGGTGTATCGCCGCTGTTTCTCCGTAGCGCGGAGTTGTACCGGACTGTAGAGCGCGGGCGGGTTTCTACAGTGGGATACATTCGGGCGCCGGTCCTGGCTGGGCGCTGCCGGGTGGATATCGCTCCCCGCATGCGGGCGCGCAACGCCCGATGTGCATCAACGCATCGTCTTTGTATCTGACTGTACGAAACCCCGGCCGCGACCACAGTCGCTGACAAAACCCCAGGCAACGGCACACGTTGCCGATACCTGCGCCGCCTGGAATGGCCTTCATCGACCACTGGCCCGCAGGACACTACCATGATCAGCATCGCCTCTTCCGTGTATACCCCCCGCCTGGATGCCGTCGGCCGCTGGCTCTCGCCATTGGCGCTGCGCACCCTGCTGGCCTGGGAGTTCTTTGAATCCGGCCGCGAGAAGCTGGGCGGTCAGAACTGGTTCGCCGATCTGGACGGTCGCTTTCCGTTCCCGTTCTCCACCCTGCCCGCGTCGCTGAACTGGCAGCTGGCCACCTGGCTGGAACTGGTGGGTGCGGTGATGCTGCTGCTTGGCCTGGCGACGCGCTCGGTGGCCTACATCTTCTGGGTGTTGACCGTGGTCGCCATCGCCGCCGTGCACTGGCCCGACCAATGGAACGGCCTGGGTGAACTCTGGCAGGGCTATGCGATCACCGACCAGGGCTACGGCAACTTCAAACTGCCGCTGCTGTTCCTGGCCATGCTGCTGCCATTGATCCTCAACGGCGGTGGCGCGCTCAGCGTGGACCGGCTGCTGGCCGGCACGCCGCATGCCCCCGCCGGCAATGACGGCCTGGGCTGGGGTGTGAGCCTGATCGCCCTGCTGCTGCCGGTTGCCGCGCTGCTGCCCGGCATCGGCTTCGGCGGTGCCCTGCTCGGCGGTGTGCTGCTGCTGGGCCATCTGCTGCGTCGCCGCCGCGCCGCCTGAGCTGATTCCCCTGTACCCGCGCGTTTCGCTTTCCGTCGCCTCTTCGGCGGCGTCCATCCCGCACGCCCCGCGTGCTTTCCCAAGGAGTCACCACCATGTCCGTCTCGACCAAGAACACCCCCTCCTCCCGCCTGCCGCGCATCGGTGCCATCGGCATCGCCCTGGCCGGTGGCCTGCTGCTGGCCGGCCAGGCCGCCGCGATCCAACCGCTGGCGATCAGCGCGGTGGCCATGAGCGCCGCCGCCGAAGGCAAGTGCGGTGAAGGCAAGTGCGGGGCCAACAAGGCCACCACCGGCAAGCCCGCCGGCAAGGCCAAGGTGGCCGAGGGCCAGTGTGGCGAAGGCAAGTGCGGCGACGCCTCGTTTGCCCGCACCGACCGTGACCGCGACGGCAAGGTCTCGCGCGCCGAGTTCAACGCTGTGGCCGCCAAGCGTGCCGCCGAGTTCGACCGCATCGACTCCGATCACGACGGTTACATCAGCGAGCAGGAAGCGCACGACTACCTGCGCAGCGTCTACACCGCCAACGGCAAGCCGATGCCGAAGGGCCTGTTCGCCCGCGTTGCCGATTGATCGACGTTCAACCGGCGCCGCCTTCGAGGCGGCGCCCTCCCTCTGGAGCATCCGCCATGTCCCTGCCCCTGCCCTTCAATGCCGCCGGTCTTGGCCTGCGCCGTGGCCTGATCGACGAACTGCTGGCAATGCCGTCCGGTGCCATCGACTTCCTCGAAGTCTCCCCCGACAACTGGATCGGCGTCGGCGGTGCACACGGCGCCGCGCTGCGCCAACTCAGCGAGCGCCACCCCTTGACCTGCCACGGACTGTCACTGTCGCTGGGCGGTCCTGATCCACTGGACCGCACCCTGCTGGCACAGACCCGGGCCTTCCTCGACGTGCACCAGGTGCAGCTGTACAGCGAACACCTGAGCTACTGCGCCGCCGGTGGCCATCTCTACGATCTGCTGCCACTGCCGTTCACCGCCGAGGCCGTACACCATGTGGCCGGCCGCATCGCCCAGGTACAGGACGTGCTGGGCCGGCGCATCGCGGTGGAGAACATCTCCTACTACGCCGTTGCCGGCGCGGACTTGAGCGAGATCGACTTCATCAACGCCGTGCTCGCCGAAGCCGACTGCGACCTGCTGCTGGACGTCAACAACGTCTTCGTCAACGCCTGCAACAACGGTTACGACGCCTTCGAATTCCTGGCCCGCGTGCCGTCCCACCGTGTCGCCTCGCTGCACGTGGCGGGCCACTTCGATGAAGACGATGGCTTCAAGATCGACACCCACGGCGCGCCGGTGAAAGGTGTGGTCTGGGCGCTATTGCGCGAGGCCTATGCGCGGGTGGGCGTACGCCCCACGCTGCTCGAACGCGACTTCAACTTCCCGTCGCTTGCAGAACTGCTGGGCGAGGTTGCGCAGATCCGCCAGGCGCAGGCCGAGGCATGTTTGCCCGAGGTGGCCCATGTCTGAGTTGCTGGCTACGCTGCAACGGCGCTGGGCCGATCATGTGCGGGACCCGTCGATGCCTGCGCCCGATGGCGTCGAGGCACGGCGGATGGCGGTCTACCGCCGCCTGTGCATCGACAGTCTGGACAGCCTGCTGGCGGGCAGCCTGCCGCGGTTGAAGTCGCAGCTGGGCGATGCCTGCTGGCGCGACACAGTGGAGCACTACTACGCCAGCCACGCCTGTCACACCCCGCTGTTCCCACGGATCGCCGGCGAGTTCGCGGGCTGGCTGGCGGTGCAGGACACGCTGGCGCTGCCGGCCTGGGCAGCGGAAATGGCCCACTACGAGAGCACGCAGCAGTCGCTGCATATTGAAGCGCGCGCCGCCGGGCGTTCGCTACACCGCGTTCCGGTGGACAGTGATGTGCTGGCGGTTTCGCCGTTGGTGCGGGTGCTGGGCTACCAGTGGCCGGTACATGAGGACGGGGCGCTGGAGCCGGTGCTGGATACAGCTCCTGTGCTGCTGATGATGCGCCGCATGCCTGAATTCAGCCTGCAGGTCGACGAACTGTCACCGCTGGCCTACGCGCTGCTGTCGGTCTTCAGCGATGACGGCACGCGTGTGGATGACGTATTGCAGACCGTGGCTGAAGCACATGGTGTTGCGCCGGATGAGCTGCGTGCGGCCTGCATTCCAGTGCTGAGCGAACTCTGCACGGCCGGCGTTCTGGTTGCGTCGACTCATCTCCGGGAATGCCGGCCAGCGGCCGGCACTACCCCTTCTCCATTCTTCGAGGCCTGACCATGACTGTTTCCAACACGTACTTCCTGCACGGCTGGCGCCTGTTCGTGGCCATCGCGGCGGTACTGATCGCCTTCGCGCTGGGCGCGTTCGCCCTGCATGCCGATGTGGCCGAGGGCAGCCGAGCTGCGATCCGGGTCACTGCACGCACATCGTTCCTACTGTTCCTGGCGGCATACACGGCATCGTCGTTCGCCAGCCTTCTGCCGGGCCCGTTCACCCGTTTCCTGTTGCGCGAGCGTCGCATTGTCGGGCTGTCGTTCGCGTTCTCGCACCTGCTGCATGCAGTGGCGATCACCACCTTCGGCATCCTCAACCCTGCGTTCTGGCCAGCGCGCTCGGCCCTGGCCAACCTGCCGGGCACAGTGGGCTACGTCGCCATCCTCGCCTTGGCCATCACTTCGCACCGTGGCATCGCCCGCCGCATGGGCCCCACCGCGTGGCGTCGCCTGCACGTGATCAGCATGTGGATCATCGCGGCGGTGTTTACTTACTCGTACTTCAAGCGCGTGCCGGGCAACTTCTGGTATGCGGTGCCGTCGGCGCTGCTGTTCACCGCCTTCGTGGTGCGCTGGATCGCCAAGCGGGCGCAGGCGCTGCGCCGAAGTGCGCATGCGCGGCCGCCGCTGCGGGCGGCCTGACGGGCCGGGGTCAGATCCCTTTGCCAAAGGCGAAGGGATCTGACCCCATCATGCCGTCCCCATCAGCCGTCACGTGTGGCGCGATAGGCCGCGTAGGCATCGAGGATCTTCTGCAGCCGCGCGTGCTGTTTCGTGCCCATGGGGACCCGTTGCACGCGCTTCAGCAGCGTCTTCCACATGTATCCGGACCGGAAGAAATACGGCCGCACCTCAAGGAAGGTCAGCGCGACATCCAGCGTATCCGGATCGTGCTCGGCAAGTTGCTTCAACGCGTTGGCATAGCCTCCCGGAAACGCCAGCCGCTCGTAGTGCTGGTGGAACGCCGCGCAGGCCTGGGCGTGCAGCAGCTTCTGCTCCGGGTCACGCCAGCGCAGCGCGGCACTCTCGTGGATGGCCTGCTGCAGCCGGTTGATCTCGTCAGTATTGGCGCGGATCAGGCGCTCCATCGGGGCACGGGGATGGGCCATGGTTCCTTCCATGTGGTTGTCAGGGGTCAGATCCCTTTCCCTGCGGCAAAGGGATCTGACCCCGCTTCCGGTCACGGCGCGCGGCGCAGCGTCACCAGGGTGATCTCCGACGGTACACCGATGCGCGCCGGAAAACCCGCCCAGAGGCCCGCACCATTGCTCACGTACAGGGTCATCCCATCCACGTCGTAGCGACCGGAGACGTAGCCACCGTTGGCTCGCTTCACCAGCTGGTCCATGCCGATGATCTGCCCGCCGTGGGTATGCCCGGACAATTGCAGCTTCACGCCACGCGCGGCCGCCTCGCGCGCATTGCGCGGGCGATGGTCGAGCAGGATCACCGGCGCGGTGGGATCGGCGCCAGCCAGCGCGGTCTCCAGATCCGGCAGTGGCAGGCCATAGCGCGCCGCCACCGGGTCGGTGACCCCGGCGATGGTCAGCGCTGCATCACCGCGTCGTACCTGCACGTGGCTGTTCTCCAGCACCTGCATGTGCAGCGCGCGGAACGCCTGCATCCATGCCTGGTACTGCGCGTAATACTCGTGGTTGCCGGTGATGGCGATGACACCGTCCGGCGCCCGCAGGTCCGCGAGTGGACGCGCGTCGTCACGGCGGGCCTCGACACTGCCGTCGATCAGATCGCCGGTGATCACGATCAGGTCCGGCGTCAGTGCGTTGCTCTCATTCACTACCCTGCGCACCCAGTCGCCGGTCAGCAGGCGGCTGGTATGGATGTCGGTCAGCTGCAGCACGCGATAGCCGTCGAACGCGGCCGGCAATCCGGCGATGCTCACCTCGATATGCCGGGGCTTGGGCACCGCCATGCCCTGGCTGACACCATAACCACTGACCAGCAGTGCCAGCACGCCGGCCACCGGTCGCAGACGCCGCGTGCGCATTGCGGCTACCGCGCGAGGCCAGCGCAACAGGCGTGACAGCAGCAGGCCGGCGTCCAGCACCAGCATCACCAGCGCCAGCAGCAACACCGCGGTGGAGCCGGTGGCCAGCGTGGCGATGGCCAGCTTGGGGATCTCGGGCGACGCCGTCGTACCCCAGAAGGTGGCGACGATGCGCAGCTGCACGGCAACGGCCACCAGCAGCAGCGACAGCACGACCTTCAATGCGGCGGGCATGCGCAGCGGCCAGAACAGGCGCCAGGCCACATACAGGCCCATCAGAAAACCAATCGTACTCAGCACTACGACAATCCATAACGGCGAACAGGTCCGCCATGGTGACGGCAGAAGATGGCAATGGATAGAGCCGGGCAAGGGTCCAGCCCCGACATCGTCACGCTTCCGGCAGGCGTTCCACCCGCAGGCGGGCGATGCGGCGCTTCTCCATCGCCAATACGGTGATGCGGATCCCGGCCACCTCCAGCGTGTCGCCGACGTCGGGCAGGCGGCCCAGTTGCTCCAGCACCAGCCCGGAAATGGTCATGTAGTCCGCGCTGCGCGGCAGCGACACGCCGGCCAGCCGCTGCAGGTCGTCCAGGGTCAGCGCACCGTCGGCCTCCCACTGATCCTCGCCCTGTGCGACCACGCCATAGCGCTCGTCCTGGGTATCGGCCAGGTCACCGGCAATGGCCGCCAGCAGGTCGTTGGCGGTCACCAAGCCTTCCACGCTGCCGTACTCGTCCACCGCCACCGCCAACGGCACCGGATGCTGGCGGATCAGCTCCAGCGCCTGCAGCGCACTGGCGCTGGACAGCACGTACTGCGGCTCGCGCAGGTTGCCTTCCAGCTGCAGCGGCTTGCCCTGAAGCAGATCGGCCAGCAGGTCGCGGCTCTGCACCACGCCACGCAGGCTGTCCAGATCACCGTCGCCCACCAGCAGCCGGGTATGCGGCGACGCCACCAGGCGGGCCACCACATCCTCCTGCCCACGCGCCAGGTCGATCCACTGCACATCGGCACGCACGGTCATCACGCTCGACACCGGCCGATCGGCCAGGCCCAGCACGCTGCGGATCATCTCGTGTTCGGCCGGCTGCAGGCGCTCTTCGGCATCGACGTGTTCGTCTGCGGCTTCGTCGTCGTGGCCATTGGCCGGGCGCGCACCCAGCATGCGCAACACGGCATCGGCGGTGCGCTGGCGGAACGGCTGGCGGCGCTCGTTGCGTTCGCGGTTGAAGCGCACCCACTGGTTGAATGCTTCAACCAGGATCGAGAAGGCAATAGCCGCGTACAGGTAGCCCTTCGGGATCTTGTAGCCCAGCCCCTCGGCCACCAGGCTGAAACCGATCATCAGCAGGAAGCCCAGGCACAGCACCACCACGGTCGGGTGCTTGTTGACGAAGCGGGTCAGCGGCTTGCTGGCCAGCAGCATCAGCGCCATCGCGATGGTCACCGCGGCGTACATCACGCCCAGGTTGTCGACCATGCCGACCGCGGTGATCACCGAGTCAAGCGAGAACACCGCATCAAGCACCACGATCTGCGCCACCACCATCGCAAAGCTGGCATAGACCTTCTTGCCGTCCTCGTGATGCTCGCGGCCTTCCAGCCGTTCGTGCAGCTCCATGGTGCCCTTGAACAGCAGGAACAAGCCACCGCCCAGCAGGATCAGGTCACGCCCGGAGAAGCTGTGGCCGAACAAGGTGACCAGCGGCTCGGTCAGTTTCATGATCCAGGCCAGCGCCGCCAGCAGCACCAGCCGCATCAGCAGCGCCAGCGCCAGGCCGATCACCCGCGCGCGGTCGCGCTGGTGCGGCGGCAGCTTGTCGGCAAGGATCGCGATAAACACCAGGTTGTCGATGCCGAGAACGATCTCCAGCACGACCAGGGTTGCAAGGCCCATCCATATCGAGGGGTCAGCCAACCATTCCATTTCAGGTCCGTTTCGTCAGTAGGTAAGGGAAAAGAGCAATCATTCAGTCGGCATCCTGCAGCTGCGCCGGGTCATGCCCGAGCAGGTCGCCGGGCGTGCACTGCAGCTCGCGGCAGATCGCATCCAGCGTGGAAAAGCGGATCGCGCGTGCCTTGCCGGTCTTCAGGATCGACAGGTTGGCCAGGGTGATGTCGATGCGCCCGGCCAGCTCGGACAAGGTCATGCCGCGCTGCTGCAGCATGCGGTCGAGGGTGATGACGATCGCCATCAGATCATGCTCATCAAATCACACCGTCCAGATCGTCGCGCATCGCTGCGCCAACGGTGAACACCCGCGCCAGTACGAACAGCATCAGTACGGCCACCAGGCCGGTGATCGACATGCCACCGCCAACTTCCATCCACGCAAAGTCCGGCCCCATCCAGCTGGCGTACAGACCGATCACGATGGACAGCACCTCCATCGCCAGCATCAGCCAGGCCATGCGTTGCAGGCGTACGGCATTGGCATGGGTGAAGGGGCGTTCGTTGGCCGCAGAACGCAGCAGCCGCGCCAGGTGGCGCAGGAACATCAGGCACAGCACCAGTAGTGCGACGATGGCGGCCAGGCCCACGCAGAAATGCAGGAACAGATGCGAACCGTGCACGGCCGCGGCCTGCGCGTCGTGCACGCTGTCCAGCAGCCAGCTGCGGTCGTAGGCCACCAGCGGCACCGCCAGCAGCGCGGCCAGGATGCCCAGCCAGCACATCGCGCGCACCGCCTGCACGGCGGTCTGGGCCAGGGTGAACAAGCCGCGCGCAGGAAGGACGCGGGCGGGACGAGCGGTCAAGCAGCCTCCGATGTGGAGCGGCCCTGCCGCCCCGGGGTGGATTTATCGATAAACGATATATCACATCTCCGGGCTGTCGGCTGAATCTCGTGCTCCGGCAGCGCTACCGGGCGGGTGTCGGCGCCGGCGAAGTGGCCTGTTCGCGCATCGCCTCGCCCGGCGTGGCCGAGGCCATCGCCTGCACCCCGGCCTCGGTGGCCTGCCGGGTGACCAGCCGGAAGTGCACGCGCAGCTTGCTTTCGCCCGGCGTTGCCCAACCGTACTGGATCGCCACCTGGTCGCCGGACAATGGACCGCGCGAGGGCAGCGAGCGGATCTGCAGCGGCTTCGGTGCGGCCTGCATCAGCCGCGCGAAGCCCTTCTGCACCACCGCCGGGTCGGCCTTCTCGGCATACACGGTGCAGGTGCCATCGTCGGCCCAACTGACCGCGTAGCGGCCACTGGCCAACGGCACCATCCATGCCATGCCCGGCTGGCCCTGCAGCAGCGTAGCGGCCTCGGCCGGCTGCAGCGGCGTCAGGCCATTGGCATCCATCAGCGACTGCAGCCGCGCCGGCGCGCCGATGTGCTGCATGCAGGCCGTGTCGAACAGTTCGCTGAAGGGATCCTGCGCCGGTGCCTTCGGCGCTCGCGCAGGCTGGGCCATCACCACGATCGGCAGCAGCAGGCCAGCGATCAGCCAGAACGCAGGGCGCATCGGAACTCCACGGAACGGAAAACAGCGGGGAGGATGACAAAGCCGGAAGGCAGTACGCAACGGGCACGCCTGCGCTTGACATCACCTGCCGCCAGGGGGGAACATCAGTTAACGAATTAGTTAATTACAACCATGGACCGCATCTTCGAAGCCCTGGCCTCCACCGCACGCCGGCAGATCCTGGCCTACCTCAGCGCCGGCGAACTCAGCGCGGGCGAGCTGGCCGAGCGCTTCGATTTCAGCAGGCCGGCACTCTCCAGCCACCTGCGCATCCTGGAAGACGCCGGCCTGATCGAACGCGAGAAGCGCGGCCAGTTCGTGTACTTCCGGCAGGTGCCCGACCGCCTGGCCAACACGCTGTTTTCCTGGGCTGCCGAAGTCTGTCCGGTCGGCGGCCCGCTGAAGCGCGAAGCGCGCGCACGCCGCAAGACACCCGCCCGCTGAGGAGCACTGCGATGCCCGGTTCGACCCGCACCAGCCGTTCGTTCCCGAGTATCCAGCTTACGGCATACGACGGTGGTGGCCCGGTGGAAGTCACCCTGATCGCGCAGCTCGGCATCGGTGCCGGCGATGCGCTGGTGAGCGATGCCAGCCAGCGCCAGCGCCACCACCCGGCCTTCATTGATGCGCTGGACGAGCCCTCGGCACGGTTGGGTGGCATGCACCTGCAGCACGGCGATCCGTCATCGCTGTACAGCTTCGTGGTGGGTGCCGGCGGCCATCCCTTCCACCGCCATGCCGGGCCGCGCATGTTCACCGCCATCGCCGGCAGTGCCGGTGCCGAGCTACGGTTTGCCAGCGCATCCGATCAGCAGCTGGCGGGCGATCCCTCGCACTTCCTGCGGTCGCTGCGTCGTGTCCGCATTCCGCCCGATTGCCTGTTCACCGTGCGCTTTGGTGGTGGCACCTGGCACCAGTTCGCCTCGAACAGTCCGGCCCATCCTGCCCTGTTCGCGCTCTCGTGCCACAGCAATGAGCTGGCCGGGGCAATGAGCGAGCAGGCGCGCGCGCAGGCACAGGCAAACGCCGCGGACATTCCCAGCCTGACCGACGTGCTGCCAGCAGCGCACTGGCCCAGCGCAACCACACTCGCCGCCACGCCGTTGCTGCAACTGTCACTGCAGGCGGCAGTGCCCAGCCTGCGCGCACGCCTGTGCGTGCAGACGCGCACGTTGCTGGGGCCGCTGCGTCGCTTCAGCCTGGAGCCACTGCGCGGATTCGTGGAGCGGGCGACGCCGGCGTACCCGGTCTGCAGCAGCGCGTCGTCGCCTCCAACGGGAATGCTCGCCAGCGCCCTGCCGCACAGTCACTACAACGACACGACCACGCTGACCCTGCACGGCGGGCAGACCGGCCATCGATCGGCCTCCGCCCTGCTGGCCGACATACTGGATGGATTCCTGTGCAACCCGCCGGCGGGCGTCGGTCGCTTGATGGCCCTGCGCAATCGTCTGGTTGCACCACTGCGTCTGCGCACCTCGCCGCTGGGCTGCCCGGTGTCGTCGCTGCTGTCCACCGATCGCAGCCGCGTGTTCTGCGGACGTTTCCCGGTGCTGGATGCCCAAGTAGATGCGGAAGACCGGTGTGCCGAAGTGCTGCTCGGCGCAGACGACCGCCATCTCCGCTTCCGCAGCAGCGTGCGCGTGCAGTTCTGCGAGGACGGCCAGGTCCAGATCAGCCTGGGCTCGCGCGTGCAGACGCTCAATGCGTTTGGTCGCTTCTACATGGCCATGATCGACAGCGCCCATCGTCATTACGTGGCCCCGGCACTGCTGCGCCGCGCCGTTGAACATGCGCTGGCACCGGAACTGGCCGCGTGGTCCGGCACGCCTGCACATTCCTGAGCTGCGGCAGTAATGTGCAGGGGCCCTGTGCGGCCCCCGCGATCAGACCACGATCTCGCCTTCGTCGTCGCCATCCCAGTAATGGATGCGGCTGGCGTGTACGTGGATCAGCACCAGACCCGGCGTATCCACGCCCTGCTCGAACCACCGCTCCAGGTCCTTCACCCAATGCTGGGCCATCGTGGCGCGATCGCGGATCAGCACCGCCCTGCCCTGCACGTGCACGAACAGCGGTGGCTTGCCCAGCAGCGACTTGCTGCCGGTCAGGCCCAGCGCCACGTTCGGGTCGGCGCTGATCTCGCGCACCATGTCGGTGTTTTCCACGGTGAAGAACCAGCTGTCGCCGTCGTAGTCCACATCGCCGTTGTTGCTCATCGGGCGGCCAGCGATCTGGCCGCCGGCATGGGTCTGCAGCATGGTGAAGTCAATGCCGGCCATTTTCTTGGCCAGTTCGGGAAGGGTGAGCGTGGTCATGGGCAGTTCCTTCAACAGATGGGTGTCCAGCGTCTGCCCGACGCGGTGACCGATGCGTGGATGGCTGCTGGCGCCTTCTTCACGCAGTGGCCGCAGTTGGCATTCCCGCGTGCAGCGCGCCCGCGCCGCGGTGACCGTCACTCATCAGCGCGGATAGCGGAACACCAGGTCATCCGGATCGCTGCGCACCGCCTGCGCGTCCAACACGCCGCCGAGGCGGACTGCCACTGCCTGCGAGGCGTGGTTGTCCGCTGCCATGTAGCTCACCAGCGTCGGCAATCCGCGCACCATGAACGCCCAATCACGCAGCGCCGCCGCCGCCTCGCTGGCGAAACCCTGCCCTTCCTGCCCGGCATACAGCAAACAGCCCAGTTCCTGTTCCGGAAACAGCGGGCCATGGTTGATGCCGACCTGGCCGATGCACTCGCCCGTGTCGCGGCGCTCGATCATCAACGCGCCGTGGCCGAACAGATGCCAGCTGGCCAGGTCGTGGCAGAACTGCCCCCACGCGGCGACCTCAGCGAACGGCCCGCCCATGCCGCGCGCACGGGGCGAGGCCAGGAACGCGGCATACCGGGAAGTCATCCAGGCATTGCGCGCGCAGGCGCAGGCGCGGTGTCTCCAGCACTGGGATGTGGATCATGCGTGTGCCAGTCAGTACACGGCCAGGAAGCCGCAGCCGCGGCGTTGTGGTTGGCCCTCGACAGTTACCTGCACGCTGGCCGATGTATCCACGCCTTCGGCGTTGCGGCAGGGCTCGCGTTTGATCTCGACGACGGTGGGCTGCTCGCCCAGCGTACCGTTGAGCACCGTCAACGAACTGGGCGCACCGGCCGGCTGGCCTAGGTAGCGCAGCGTTCCAGCGCTGCTGCGGCCAGCAACGGTGAGCGTGGCATCGTGGTTGCCCTTGCCGGTGGAGGCGATCTCGATGGACCAGCCGGCGCCACCGCCGGTGAAGGCAGGCACCGGGCTGGCACCAGCGGCGATCGACGGATGACGTGGCGCATCGGCGCCCGGATCGGGCTGCGGTGTGCTGCTGGCGCAGCCAGCGGACAGGCCCGCCAGCAGCGTGGCAGTCACAACGGAACGCAGGGTCATGGCGTACTCCTGGGACGGGCGAGTGGCCAGTCTAGGCAGCAGCGCGTGCGCTGGCGATGAAAGAGGCTGCCCTCAGCGTGCCGCACGTCCAGCAGGGGACACCTGCACCCGGTCGCGGCCCAGCGCTTTGGCCTCGTACATGGCGGCGTCGGCGGCACGCACCAGCGCGTGCCAGCCGATCGGGTCAAGCGCGCCCTGGGCAACACCGAAGCTGGCAGTGACCCGCAGGATGTCACGGCTGCCCAGCACGATGTCCTGCGCACGCAATGCCACCCGCAGCGATTCGGCCAACCGCCGGCCACTGGCCAGATCACCATCGGCCAGCAGCACCAGGAATTCCTCGCCACCGTAACGGGCGATGCTGTCGTTGCGGCGCAGATGGCTGCGCAGCAACTGCGCCACCTGCACCAGCACATCATCGCCGGCCGCATGCCCCTGGCCATCGTTGATCGCCTTGAAATGATCCACGTCCAGCAGAATCACCACCGCCTGCGTGCTTCCCTCGGCACGCCGCTGTCGTACCCGTTCCTCCAGCGAGCGCCGGTTCAACAGGCCGGTCAGCTGATCGGTATCGGCCAGCTCGCGCAGCTCACGGGTCAATGCCGAGCGCTGGTGCGACTTCGCCCGCAGTACCTCGATGGCATCGAACAGGCGCTGCATTTCCGCCATCGGGTGGGTGGCATGCTGCTCTGCACCCGGCGTGTCCGAGGCGATCTGGATCACCTGCGCCTGCGCCTGCAGCAACGGCCGCAGGATCTGCACATGGGCGATGCGCAATGCCAGCGCAAGCAGCAGCAGCGTACCCAGCGCGGTGGCACCCAGCACGGTCAGGCGTACCGCTTCCTTGCTGCGGGTGTGCTGGAAGCGCGCGATCGAAACGCCGAGGTAGCCATCACGCAGCGCTTCCAGCGATTGCAGGGTGGGCACGTAGCGCGCGGTGAACTCGGCCGCCGTCCAGGGTGGCGGTACGCCGCGCCGGCCATCGTCGATCAGCTTTTCCACCATCGGCAGCGACTGGCCGAAGAACTGCCGGCGCGCCATGTCCCAGTGCAGGGACAGCGCCGGCTCGCTGCGGAACACCGATTCGTGGCTGGCCGCCAATCGCCACAGCTCCAGCAGGCGGCCCTCGGTCTGCTGCGCAGCGCGTACCTGCGGCTCCCGCCACGCGCCGGGCACGGCCAGCGGCGCCATCACGCTGGATGCCAAGCGGCCACCGTGCTCGCGCAGGTCGATCAGGATCTGCCCCTGCATGGCAGGAATCGCGGCTTCGCGATCAGCCGCGACCAGATCGCTGATCTGCACCGAGGTCAGCGCCTGCAGCCGGTCGTACACCGCGAACATGTTGTTGATCGCGTGTTCCACCTCCTCTGCCGAGCGCTCGCCTCTTGGCAGCGCGGCCACCCGGTCGACCGCGGCGCGCGCAGTCTGCAAGCGCCGCCGTGCTTCGTGCAGGCGCGGTGTTTCGTCCACCACCCGCGGGTCGTTCTGGAACACGTCCTGCAGGTGCTGCGTCGCTGCGTCCACCCGCTGCCGTGCGACCGCCAACTGCGCGGCCAGTCGGCGCTGCTGCTGCACATCGGTGCTGTCGGCGCCGAGCAGGCTGTTGGCCGGTCCCCGCTCCGCCGACACCAGATTGGCCAGTTCGAAGGTCTGCCGCAGTTGCTGCAGGCTGACCAGGTTCGCCTCGGCTTCGGTGTAGCGCTGCGTGCCCTGCACCAGCGCGATGGCCATCAGCGGCAGCGTGCACAGCACGAACAGGCCACCGAGGATCCAGAGCCAGGTCTGCAGTCCGTTTGGCGATGCCCTGCGGCCCATCGATGTGTCCCCTGGGGTGCGGATCAGTGTAGCGCTCTGCCCGGGCGAAGGCGGGTCAGATCCAGCGCTGGTCCACCAGTTCGCGCTTCACGTAGGCGTAGAACACCGGCGCGGCGACCAGGCCCGGCAGGCCGAAGGCTGCCTCCATCACCAGCATGGCCAGCAGCAGCTCCCAGGCACGCGCCTGGATCTCGCCACCGACGATGCGCGCGTTGAGGAAGTACTCCAGCTTGTGGATCACCACCAGGTACAGCAGCGCAGCCACTGCCACGTAGAACGACACCGACAGCGCGACGATGGTGATGATGGTGTTGGAGATGATGTTGCCCACCACCGGCAGCAGGCCCGCCAGGAAGGTGATCAGCACCAGCGTCTTCGACAACGGCAGGTGCACGCCGAACAGTGGCAGCACGCCCAGCAGGAAGACGGCGGTGAATACGGTGTTGAGCAGCGAGATCTTCACCTGCGCGAACACCACCTGGCGGAACGCGGTGGCCAGGCGGCTGGTGCGGCCGATCAGTTCCTGCGCCAGCGGGCCCATCTTCGGCAGCGGCAGTTCGTCGTACAGCGCGATCATCGCGCCCAGCACCATGCCGATCAGTACGCGCACACCGACCTGCACCACCGAGGTACCGGCCACGCCCAGCTGGCGCTGATGCTCAGCGGCCCAGTCGTTCAGCGCCGTGCGCAGCGCCGGCATGTCTTCGGGAATATAGGGTTGCAGCAGCGCCGGCACCTGGTGGCGCGAGGTGTTGAGGATCTCCATCAGGCGCGCCAGCAGTGCATCCGGGCCGCCGGTCTCGTTGCGGAAGAACGAGGCCACGCCGATGCCGGCCAGTACCAGCCCGCTGATGATGATCGCCGACAGCATGATCACCGCGATCGCCCGCGCCCGTCCCGGCGGCAGCTTGCCTTCCACGGTGGAGGCCAGCACGTGCGTCAGCTGGAACACCAGCAGGCCGGACAGCAGGGTCACCACCAGGCCCAGCTTCAGCGCCAGCCACATGCCCAGCAACATCATCAGCCACGCCGCGATCCTTGGGATGGGGGGCTTGGGCTGGGCAACAAGGGCGTCTTGCATGGGCGCGCGTCCGGGCGGGGTGGCCCATGGTAGAGGATTGACCCGCCGATTCGGCGTGCAGGCTGAACGGGCGTTACGCTCTCATGCCGTGGCGGCCCTGCAGCCGCCCCATCCACTCACTCGCCGTAACTGGCCGTATTCTTGCCCTGCCGCTTGGCGTGGTACAGCGCGCGGTCGGCCAGTGCCAGCCAGTCCTCGACACTGCCACCCCGCGGCGTGGCGGCAATGCCGATGCTTACGCTGAACTCCACGCCCGGGGTGATCTGGCGCGCGGCCTCGAGCAGATGCAGGCGCACCCGCTCGGCCACGTGCATCGCATCGACGGGTGCGCAGTCCTGCAGCAGTACCACGAACTCATCGCCCCCCAGCCGCGCCGGGGTATCACCGGGCCGCGCAATCGTACGCAATGTTGCAGCGATATGCCGTAGTACCTCGTCGCCCGCGCGATGGCCAAGCGAATCATTGATGCGCTTGAAGTCATCCACATCGAGCATCAACAGGCAGGCGAAGCCACCTTGGCCCTGCGCCCGGTCCAGTGCCTGCTGCGCTCGCAGGATCAGGAAGCCACGGTTGGCCAGCTCGACCAGCGGATCCATCCGGCTCAGCCGCTGCAGCTGTCGGTTCTGCGATTTGACCCGGCGCGCCAGCTGCCAGCTGAGGATGCTGAGGCCGATGCCGTAGACGAACAGGAACGGCACACTGAGCACGATCGTGCGCTGCGATGACACCGGCTGGTAGGGAAACCCAAGCACCCACCAGGTGAGCGCGAACCCCACTACCAGGGCCAGTGTGGCCCGTACCGCCAGCTTCACCCCGCCGGCGGCGATCTTGTCGGCGACCAGCAGCGCGGCGAACAACGCACTCGGTACGACGCTGAGCCCCATGAAGGCGATCCAGCCACCGCCAAAGTAGGAATCAATCACCATGCAGCGGAACTGGACCACGGCAGGCTGCCTTGAGCGCCGGGTCAGTACCAGCGCGAGCGCCGGCCAGGCCAGCGCATTGAGCAGCAGCAGGACCCACGCCAGCGCGCCGTCCTGGCGTTCGAGCATGATCGAGGCAATGGGGACCGCCCCCAACCCGTTGCCCACGAAACGCATCCAGCCGATGCGCCGTGCCGCGCCGATGCCTTCGACCGAGACCTCGGTCGAGTCCGTCAAGAACGGCATTGCCGACCCCCTTGAGCGATCGCAGCTGCCACCAAGGCCCTTGCCGGGCTGCCTGCCGTTAGTCTGACAGCTCTGCGTCAATTCGGGATCAAGGTTGCAGAAGCCGTCTGGCGACAATCATGGGGCAGCGAGCGCTGCCCTGCCTTCACCGGGCCCTGGGTGCAGCCGTCGAGCCCCGCAGCATCAGGCTGAACTCCAGCGTCTGCTGCAGCGGCACATCCACGTGCTCGATGATGGCGAGCAGCAGGTTGACCGCGCGCTCGCCAATCTCCCGCATCGGCTGCCTGATCGTCGTCAGCGGCGGCGTGAGGTAGCGCGAGGAGGCCAGGTCGTCAAAGCCGACGATGGACAGGTCCTCCGGCACGCGGATGCCCCGCTCCCGGCAGGCCGCCAGGGTACCCAGCGCCATCTGGTCGCTGAAACAGAAGACCGCGGTCGGTACCGGCGCGGCGGCCAACATCGACATCGCGGCTGCATGGCCCGACTCCACGGAAAAGTCACCCGGCACGATGTTCAACTGGCGCAGGCGTCCACGCGCCTTGCCGGCTGCCCGGACCCCTTCCAGCCGTTGCTGGTGCAGCGGATTGTCGGGAGGTCCGCCCACCACTGCGATGCGTTCGTGCCCCAGCCCATACAGGTGCTCCATCACCGCGCGCGCGGCGGCCGCATTGTCGATGTGGACGCTGGGGATGCCCAGCGCGGGATCGAACTCGCAACCGTTGACCACCGGCGCGGCCGCGCCCCGCTGTGCGACGATCTCCCGCGCCGTGGGTGGCAGGCGATGCCCGAGCACGATCATGCCGTCGGCCTCATTGCGCCGGAGCATCTGTGCATAGCGCTCCTCGCGATCCGGTTGATGCTGGGTGTCCCCCAGCAGGACCGCGTAGCCAACGGCCTGCGCGGCGTCCTCCGCACCCTGCAGGATCTGGGCGAAGAACGGATTGGCGATGTCCGGGACGGTGACCAGGATCTTGCCGCTGCGCTGGGTCTTGAGCGTGCGGGCCACCGTGTTGGGCACATAGCCCAGCGCGGCGGCGGCCTGCTCGATGCGCGCACGGGTGGCCGGCAGGACTTTGTCCGGCCGCGAAAGCGCCCGCGACACCGTGCCTGCGGAGACGCCCACGTGCTTTGCGATGTCGTAGATGGTGGCCATGGCGTTAGTCCTCCTGCCCGCTGTGCACTGCACAACAGGTCCTGCGTGAGCCCCTGCTAGGATAATGCAATCGATTGCATCGAGGGCGAATCACGTTGAAGACGCTCAAGGGTCCAGCGCTGTTCCTGGCGCAGTTCATCGGCGACGCAGCTCCTTTTGATCGGCTGGACACGCTGGCCGGGTGGGCCGCGGGTCTGGGCTATTCTGGCGTACAAGTGCCGACCAGCGCGCCTCATCTGCTCGATCTGGCAGAGGCCGCGCGCAGCCAGGCGTACTGCGACGACATTGCCGGCATGCTGGCCGGTCATGGCGTGCAGATCACCGAGCTGTCCACCCATCTGCAGGGGCAGCTGGTCGCGGTGCATCCGGCCTACGACAGTCTGTTCGACGGATTCGCACCCGCGGACAAGCGCGGCGATCCCGCCGCCCGCCAGGCCTGGGCCGTGGAGCAGCTTCTATTGGCCGCCAAAGCCAGCCAGCGGCTGGGACTGACCGCACACGCCACGTTCTCCGGCGCACTGGCCTGGCCCTACTTCTATCCCTGGCCGCAGCGCCCGCCCGGCCTGGTGGAAGAAGCCTTCGCCGAACTCGGCCGCCGCTGGCGTCCCATCCTCGATGCGTATGACGCCTGCGGCGTGGACCTGTGCTTCGAGATCCACCCCGGGGAGGACCTGCACGACGGCGCGACCTTCGAACGCTTCCTCGATGTGGTCGATCACCACCCACGCGCGAAGATCCTGTACGACCCCAGCCATCTGCTGCTGCAGCAGATGGACTACCTGGGTTTCATCGACCGCTACCACGCGCGCATCGGTGCCTTCCATGTCAAGGATGCGGAGTACCACGCCAGTGCCAGCAGCGGCGTGTACGGCGGCTACCAGAACTGGATCGATCGCCCGGGGCGGTTCCGTTCACCCGGTGACGGCCAGATCGACTTCAAGGCAATCTTCTCCAAGTTCGCCCAGTACGACTTCCCCGGATGGGCGGTACTGGAATGGGAGTGCTGCCTGAAGCACCCGGAAGACGGCGCACGCGAGGGTGCCGCCTTCATACGCGACCACATCATCCGGGTCACCGAGCGCGCCTTCGACGACTTCGCCGACAGCGGAACGGACGCCGCATCACTGCACCGCATGCTGGGAATCTGAGCCATTACCGCCCCGGGAGGGCAAGCCATGTCGCACGCCATGTCGCGCTTGGGCGCGATGATGTTTCTGCAGTTCTTCATCTGGGGAGCGTGGTTCGTGACCCTCGGGACGTACCTGGTGCAGGGCCCGCTGCAGGCCAGCGCCAGCCAGGTGGCCACGGCCTTCCTCAGCCAATCCATCGGCGCCATCGTGGCGCCGTTCCTGGTCGGGCTGATCGCGGATCGCTACTTTGCGGCGCAGCGCATCCTTGCGGTACTGCATCTGGCCGGTGCGGTGCTCATGTGGCTGGCGTCCACGGCCACCAGCTTCAGCATGTTCTCTGCCTGCGTGATGGGCTACATGCTGCTTTTCATGCCGACGCTGGCACTGGCCAACAGCGTGGCGATGCGGCACATGCAGTCGCCCGAGAAACAGTTCCCGCTGGTGAGGGTGGCGGGCAGCATCGGCTGGATCATCGCCGGCGTGCTGATCGGCTGGCTGGGCTGGGAACAGGCGCACCGGCTTGAACTGACGTTCCGGATGGCGGCACTCGCGTCTCTGGTGCTGGGCCTGTATGCGTTCACTCTGCCGCACACGCCGCCGCTGGCGCAGCAGCGCGATGCCGGACTGGGACAGATCCTGGGGCTGGATTCGTTGCGTCTGCTGAAGTCGCGCGCCTACCTGGTGTTCTTCCTGGCCTCCATCGCCATCTGCATCCCGCTGTCGTTCTACTACAACTTCACCAATCCGTATCTCAACGACCTGGGCGTGCGGGGTGCAGCAGGCCTGCAGTCGTTGGGCCAGGTCTCCGAAGTGCTGCTGATGCTGGCCATGCCGTTCCTGTTCGTGCGGCTGGGGGTGAAGACCATGCTGGCGGTCGGCATGGCCGCCTGGGTGGTGCGCTACGCCTTGTTCGCCTTCGGCGATGCGGGCAGCGGTTTCTCCCTGCTGGTGATCGGCATCGTGCTGCACGGCATCTGCTACGACTTCTTCTTCGTCACCGGCCAGATCTACACCGATGCCCATGCCGGCCCTGCCGCGCGCAGCAGCGCACAGGGGTTCATCACCCTGGCCACCTATGGCGTGGGCATGTTGATCGGCACCTTCCTGTCCGGCGCGGTGGTGGAGCACTTCACCACCGAAGCCGGACCCGACTGGCAGCAGATCTGGCTGTTCCCGGCCGGTGTTGCGCTGGTGGTGCTGGTCGCCTTCCTGCTGCTGTTCCGCGATCGGCCGGCGGCTGCGGCCGCGCCCTCCACACCCTGAGGATCCCCGTCGATGCCCAAGCTTGGAATCGCCATCGTTGGCGCCGGCATGATCGGTGCAGTGCATCGTCGTGCGGCACTGCTGGCAGGTGCCGAGGTACGCGGCGTGGCCGCCTCGTCACCGCAGCGCGCGCATGAAGCAGCACACTCCTGGAATGTCCCCCGTGCCTACCGGGATATCGAGGACGTGATCGCCGATCCCCAGGTGCAGGTCGTGCATGTGTGCACGCCCAACCATCTGCACCGCGCCATGGCACAGGCCGCGCTGGAAGCCGGCAAGCACGTGATCTGCGAGAAACCGCTGGCGACGACGCTGGACGATGCGCAGGCGCTGGCGGCGTTGGCCGCCTCGACTGGATTGGTTGCCACGGTTCCCTTCGTCTACCGCTACCACCCGGTGGTCCGCGAGGCGCGCGCCCGTATCGCCCACGGTGAACTGGGGCCGTTGCACCTCATCCACGGCAGTTACCTGCAGGACTGGCTTCTTGACCCCGCCAGCAACAACTGGCGTGTTGACCCGGCGCTGGGCGGCACGTCGCGCGTGTTCGCCGACATCGGTTCGCACTGGTGCGACCTGGTGGAATGGATCAGTGGCGAGCGCTTCGCCGAAGTGAACGCGGCATTCGCCACGGTGATCGCCGAGCGCGGCGCCGTCAGCGGGCAGAGTTTCAGCACGCCAATGGCAGCCAGCGCGATGCAGGCCGTCATGAGCGAGGACGTTGCCGCGGCGATGTTCAGGACCGGCGCCGGTACGCTGGCTTCATTGACGGTCAGCCAGGTCTCGGCCGGGCGCCACAACCGCCTCTGGTTCGAGATCGATGGCGCCAAGGCCAGCGTGGCCTTCAACCAGGAGGACGCCGAACGACTCTGGATCGGCCTGCCCGGCCAGCGCGAGGAAATCTTCGTACGCGGGCCAGGCGCCGGCAGTGCCGAACAGCGCCGGCTGTCCGCGCTGCCGGCCGGGCATGCACAGGGCTACGCCCAGTGCTTCGAAGCGTTTGTCGCCGACACCTATCGCGCCATCGAAGGCGATCAGCCGCAGGGCCTGCCCACCTTCGAAGACGGCCTGCGCTCGGCGCAGATCGTTGATCGTGTCATTGCATCGGCCAGGTCACGCGCCTGGACCACCATCGGTTGAATGCCGGGAGGATCTGTTGATGAAAGCCCTTTTCCGTAGAAGTGCAGGCCTCATCCTGCTGCTCGCTGCCCTGCCCGCCTTCGCAGGCGAAGCCGCCAGCACGCAGAAGCCGATCGCGGTGCAGATGTATACCCTGCGCGATGCAGGCTCGCTTGAGCAGCAATTGAAGATCGTCCACGACGCGGGCGTCCATGCGGTGGAAACGGTCGGTACGCAGAACACCAGCGCCACCGAACTCAAGCAGCTGCTGGACCGGTACTCGATCAAGGCGATTTCATCGCATGTGCCGCTGGCCGAGCTGCGCGGCAATCTGGATGGGGTGGTGGCCTTCAACCGCTCGATCGGCAACACCACGCTGGTGGTGCCTTACCTGGATGCGAAGGACCGGCCGACCGATGCGGCGGGCTGGACGGCACTGGGCCAGGAGTTGGGCCGCCTCGCCAAGCAGGTGCGCGGCAAGGACATGCGCCTGGCCTATCACAACCACGACTTCGAACTGGTCGACTTCGATGGCAGGACCGGACTGGAGCTGCTGTTCGCCGCCGCCGGTCCAGACCTGCAGACCGAGCTGGACCTGGCCTGGGTCGCGCGCGCGGGCCTGGACCCTGCAGTGATGCTGGCAAAGCTCCGCGGCCACGTATTCGCGGTGCACGCCAAGGACAATGCGCCCAAGGGCCAGGCCCAGGACGAAGGCGGATTCGCTGCGGTGGGCCAGGGCGTGCTGGACTGGAATGCGATCCTGCCTGCTGCAGCAGCCGCCGGCGTCCACTGGTACATCATCGAGCACGACCAGCCACGCGATCCGGCCAAGGTCATCCAGACCGGTGCGGACTACCTGCGTGAACATCTGACCACCCGCGTGCACGCCCGTGCGCGCCGCTGACGCATCAAGGAGCCCCACATGAGAATGATCCTGGCAATGGCTGTCGGCCTGGGCGGCATGAGCGTTGCGACGGCAGCCTGGTGCAAGGACGACCCGGCTGCGGGCGCAAAGCTCTACACCGCGAACTGCGTGGCCTGCCACGGCGCCGATCGTGCGGGCATGCCGGGCGCGTTCCCGGCGCTCACCGACATCGGCAAGCGCATGGCACCGGCGCAGATCAAGGAAAAGATCAGCAAGGGCGGTGGACTGATGCCGCCCTTCTCCCAGCTGTCGCAACAGGAAATCGATGACATCGCCAGCTACCTGGCGAAGTAAGCGGCCGGCGACCACGCCGGCCGTGTGCGGCTACAGTTCGCGCACCCATATATTGCGGTAGCTGACCTTGGAGTCATGCTCCTGCAGATACAGCGGCGCGCACGCATGAGGCGCGTACGACGGCGCACCGATGTACTCCGTCTTCCCCGCCAGCACGGTGTCATCCTGCACCAGCACGCCGTTGTGCAGCACCGTGATGCGCGCGGGCGACGCCAGGCCGCCGCCCTGCGAGAAGCGCGGCGCCTTCCAGATGATGTCGTAGACCTGCCACTGGCCCGGTGCGCGCGAGGCGTTCACCCGTGGCATGGCCTGCTTGTAGATCGAACCCGCCTGGCCGTTGGCATACGTTGGGTTGTTGTAACTGTCGAGCACCTGCAGCTCATACAGTTCCTGCAGGAAGATGCCACTGTTGCCCCGGTTCTGGCCGTCGAAGCCCTTTGTATCGGTGGGCGTGCGCCATTCGACATGCAATTGGACATCGCAGAAGCGCTGCCGGGTGCGGATGCCCTTGCTGCCCGGAACGACGGTCATGGCGCCATCGGCAACCGTCCAGGGCACACGTCCGCCGTGCTCTGCCTCCCACGCGGAGACATCCTTGCCATCGAACAGCACAATGGCGTCGGAGGGGGCTTTGCCTGGTGGCGTGGCGACGACTTCGGGCACGGGAGTCCACACTTCGGTCTTCTTCGGATCGCGCGCGGCGTCGGCACCGTTCTGCGCGAATACAGATGTGGCGGCCAGCAGGCCGGTGACAATCAACAGAGATCGGGTCATCAGGCTGGTGTCCATCAGCTGGTCCCCCACGCAGGCGTGCCGGGAACATAGGCAAGGTCGCCGTCGTAGCGACCCGGCACGGCGACGTACTGCAGCACCCCGGTCGCACCGACCTTGGAGGTGAAGAAGCCGAAGATGGCCAATTGCTTGAGCATCGTGAAGTAATGCGGCATCGCCTCGCCCTCTTCAGGCGTACCGGTCTCGGTCACGTCGGCATTGCGTGCCTTGGCTTCGGCGTCCAGCGTTCGCAGCAACCCGGTGCGGGCTTCCGGCGTGAGCGATACGAAGCGGCCGCCGGCGCGTTTGTCGATGTCGGCCAGGCCGGCGCGGAACGTCGCCTGCTGCCGGGCCGTGTAGCAGTCGCTGACGAACGTCGCCATGAACGCACCGGCACCCGCGTCCTTGGCCCCGGGTGTCCTTGTCCGCGGCAGGATGGTCTCGGCGATCTCGTCCAGCATGCCGACATCGGCGTCGGAGAAATGGATCTTCGTGGCGCCCGCCGGCGCCTGCCCCTGCACCAGCGCAGGCAGGCCAACCATGGCCGCACCGGTGGCGGCAACGATCATCTTCAACAGTTCGCGGCGATCCATCAGAGGTTCCCCGCTTTCAGTTCGCGTACCGCATGGTCGGCCGCGCGCGCGGTCAGCGCCATGTAGGTCAGCGAGGGATTCACGCAGGCGCTGGAGGTCATGCAGGCACCGTCGGTCACATAGACGTTGGGCGCATCCCAGACCTGGTTGTGCGCATTCAATACCGAGCTTTTCCGATCACGTCCCATGCGCGCGGTCCCCATCTCGTGGATGCCCTTGCCCGGGGCATAGTCGTTGTCGTGCATCTTCACGTCCTTGACGCCGGCCGCTTCCAGCATCTCGGCGGCATCGGCGGCCATGTCCTTGCGCATCGCCAGTTCATTGGCACGCATGGCAACATCCATCGCCAGCACCGGCAGCCCCCACTTGTCCTTCCGGTCGTGGTCCAGGCGGATCGTATTGTCGTGGTGCGGCAGCATTTCACCGAACCCGGTCATGCCGATGCGCCAGTCGCCCGGTACGGTCAGCGCCTCCTTCAGGTCGGCTCCGATGTTCAGCTCGGCGATCTCGCGCGACCAACCGGTGCGGCTGGCACCGCCCTGGTAGCCGAAGCCGCGCAGGTAGCCACGCTTGTCCGAGGCGACGTTGCGGAACCGCGGAATGTAGAAACCGCACGGACGACGGCCGAAGTAGTACTTGTCTTCGTAACCCTCGACCCGGCCCGAGGCACCCGCACCGAAATGATGGTCCATCACGTTGTGCCCCAACTCTCCCGACGAGGAGCCCAGCCCCCCTTCCCAGACATCGGTGGCCGAGTTCATCAGCAGCCACGTCGAGTTGAACGACGACGCGTTGAGGAAGATGACCTTGGCGGTGTACTGGTAGGTCTGGCCGGTTTCGGCGTCGATGACCTCCACGCCACGCGCACGCTTGCGGTCCTTGTCGTAGAGCACTTCCTTGACGATCGAGAACGGCCGCAAGGTCAGGTTGCCGGTCTTCATCGCCGCTGGCAGCGTCGCCGCCTGGGTCGAGAAGTAGGCACCGAAAGGACAGCCCAGGATGCACTTGTTGCGGTACTGGCAATTGACGCGCCCCTGTTCGGGCATCGGCTGGGTGATGTTTGCAGTGCGCGAGTGGATCATATGGCGCGTTCCGCCGAAGGCCTTCTTGATCCGCGCGGCCACATCCTTCTCGACGATGTTCAGGGGAATCGGCGGCAGGAACTCGCCGTCCGGCAGCACGTCCAGTCCTTCGCGCGTGCCGGCGATGCCGGCGAACTTCTCCACGTGGTCGTACCACGGCGCGATGTCGGCGTAGCGGATCGGCCAGTCCGCGGCGATACCGTCCTTGAGATTCGCCTCGAAATCCAGATCGGAGAAGCGATAGCTCTGCCGGCCCCACATCAACGAGCGACCGCCCACGTGGTAGCCGCGGAACCAGTCGAAACGTTTGGTCTCGATGTAGGGCGAGTCCTGCTCGTCGGCCCACATCCCTTCCAGGTTCTCTGCGAGGCCGTAGTCGCGCATCAGCACCGGGAACTTGGCCTTCATCGCCTGCGTCGGACGGTTTCGGTGCGGGAAATCCCACGCCTCCTTCATCGCGTTGACGTAGTCCTTGACGTGCTCGATGTTGCGGCCCCGCTCCAGCATCAAGACCTTCAGGCCCTTCTCGGTCAGCTCCTTCGCTGCCCAACCGCCACTGATTCCCGAGCCAACAACAATGGCGTCGTAGTGATTATCTGCCATGGGTTTCTCACCTGGGTGGATATCGTTTCAGACGTCGCAGAGGCGGATCGCCTCGCGCAATGAGGCAACGGGATCGGGCGCTGCAGGCGTGAACTCCTGCGCCAGATACCCCTTGAAACCGGTGTCGCGGATCGCGCGACAGATGGCCGGATAGTGGAGCTCCTGCTGGTCTCCGATCTCGTTCCGGCCAGGCACGCCTGCGGTGTGGTAATGCTTGAAGCAGGCGTGATGCTTGCCGATGGTGGCGATGATGTCGCCCTCCATGATCTGCATGTGGTAGATGTCGTAGAGCAGGCCGAAATTGTCTGAGCCCAGCCGCTGGCACAGCTCCACGCCCCACGCAGAGTGGTCGCACAGATAGTCGCGATGGTCGACCTTGGAGTTCAGCAGCTCCATCACCAGCACGACGCCACGCTTCTCGGCATGCCCGAGGATGCGCTTGAGGCCGGCCTCGGCGTTTGCCATGCCGTCATGCGGGTCCATACCGTTGCGGTTGCCGGAGAAGCAGATGAGATTGCGGTAACCGGCATCGGCCACCAGATCGATGTGCCGCGTGTAGCGCTCCGCCAGTTGGTCGTGGAACTCACGGCCGGCAAAGCCCTTGGTCAGGCCCAGCTCTGCGCCATTGCACATCGAACTGAAGACACCATTCGCCTTCAGCGTGGGCCAGTCTTCCGGGCCGACCAGGTCTATCGCGGCAAAACCAATGTCCTTCACCGTCGCGCAGAGCTGGGCGACCGACAGCTGCGGGAAGGTCCAGCGTGCGACGGAGTGCTTCAGGTTGCCCTTGAGCGGCGCCGTGGCGGCGAATGCGGGCAACGTGCCCGCGATTGTCGCGGCCCCCAGGCCAATGCTGCCGGCAACTGCGAGGCGCAGCGCATCGCGCCGCGTGAGGCCCGTCGCCGGGGCCGGCCTGATCGAATGGATGGACATCCACCTTCCGGCCTCCCAACCGGTATCAAACGCAACGATTCACAGCAATGCAATCGATTGCACCATAGGGGAGAAATTTGTCTGTTTGCAAGTCGCGGTGCACGAAAACTGATGCTGCGGGGCACAACTCCGCAGGAATCGCGGACAAAGGAAAGCCCCGCATGGCCAGGGCTTTCTTTCTGGGCGGTGGCAGCGGGACGACGCCTGTTGGCTACAGGGTAGAGACCGTGCCGCCGTCGATCCGATACTCCGTTCCGGAAATCGAGGCAGACCGGGGAGACGCCAGGAACGTGATCAGATCGGCCACCTCCTGCGGTGCCGCGGGCCGCCCCACCGGGATCCCCCCGAGCCAGTCCATGACCAGCCTCTTGCCACCTTCATAATCGGTTCCCGCTTCTACCGCGATCCGTTCTGCAAATTCCCGGGAAGCCTCTGTCTCGATCCAGCCCGGCGCAACGCTGAGCACGCGGACGCCCTTGGCGGTGACCTCTCTTGAAAGCGACTTGCTGTACGTCGTAAGTGCCGCTTTGGCCGCGGCGTACGCGGTGGTGGACTCCGGCAGAGGCAGCATGCGCTGGATCGAACTGACATGGATGATCACGCCAGCGCGCTGCGCGAGCATGGCTGGCAGCAAGGCGCGATCCAGACGAACCGCCGGCATCAGATTGAGGTTCAGCTCGGCAAACCAATGCGCATCACTGATCGCCGCGAAGCCACCGCTTGGTGTCTTTGATCCCCCGAGCACATTGATCAGGATGTCGGCGCCGTCCCACGCCTGCAGAACGGTCTGGGCGAAGATGCCGGTGCCCTCGGCCGTCGACAGATCGGCTGCCACGTACGCGACCCCTTCGACCGGCCGTGCCGGCAAGCTGCGCGCAGACGTCATCACCCTGGCCCCGGCCTCGGCCAGGGTTCTGACCACCGCAGCCCCCACGCCCAACGTGCCGCCGGTTACCACGGCCCGCAGGCCACCGAGTTGAAGATCGAAGCTCATGCGGTGATCTCCAGCGCTGCGATCAGGCCTCGCTGCAATTCGAAACGGTAGGTCAGCAGGATCGGGCTGCCTGGGAAGTTGCCGCTGACAGTGGCACGGACAACGTGACAGTGTTCCTGCCGGGCGATGGCGCATGGCACGCTGGTAGCACGGTACTTGGCCGATGCCTCGGCCAGGAAGGCCTTGATCGCGTTGACGCCGGTGAGCGTGTGCCCGTCGTCCTTGAGGATCGCCTGGGTGGTGAAGCAACGCCCGAGGGCTTCGGGGTCATGTTCGGCCGCGAAGTATGCGGCAATGGGCTCTGGGAGGGTCAGTGCATTCATTGCTGGGCTCCTGCAGTGGTGAGGCGCTCAGGATGTGCACGCAGGCCAGTGAAGTGAATGCCCTATAATCCGAATGGGTTATGTCGAAAAGCCTACCTAATGCGCGGATCCGAGTTCACTGAACTGAAGGCCTTCGTGGCGGTGGTGGAACGCCAGAGCTTCGCGCGGGCTGCGGAACATCTGGGGGTATCGCCCTCGGCGCTGAGCCAGACCATCCGTCAACTGGAAGGCCGCCTCGGCACCCGCCTGCTCAATCGCACGACCCGAAGCGTCGCGCCATCAGCGAGTGGCGAGCGACTGTACGCGCGCATAGCGCCGCTGTTCGAGGAGTTGGCCGTAGCGGTCGCTGAAACCTGCGAGGCGACCGGGCGGGTGAATGGGACGCTGCGCATCAATACGCTGGGCATCGCCGCGAGAACACTGATTGCCCCGCGGCTTGCCCGCTTCCACCAGGCCTACCCCGATGTCGTTGTCGACATCGTGGTCGACGACGCGCTCAGCGACATCGTCAGTGGGCGGTTTGATGCAGGCATCCGCGTGGGCGGGCAGCTCGAGAAGGACATGGTGGCCATCCGCCTCACTCCCGACCTGAACATGGTCGCCGTGGCGTCACCGGATTACGTCGCACGCCGTGGAACACCGCGATCTCCAACGGAACTGCAGGACCATGCCTGCATCAACTGGCGGCTGCAGAGTGACGGCAGGCAGTACCGATGGGAGTTCAAGAAGCGAGGCCGCCACCTCGAGGTCGCCGTGGACGGTCCTGTCGTCACCAATCACGCTGACGTCGGGATTGCGGCGGCACTGGCCGGCCTTGGAATCGCCTATCACTTCGAGCAGGATCGCGTGGGCGAACTGCTGGCCCAGGGATTGCTGGTGCGGGTTCTGGCGGATTGGTCGGTCTCGCGCCCCGGGCTTTTTCTCTACTACCCGAACAGGCGGCATCGCCCCGCCCTGCTGGGGGCGTTCATTGATTGCCTGCTGGACCAGGGCGTGTTCGGCAACCGGTGACAACATCGAGGAACGTCCGCATCGGCGGCCGTCGGACAACAGGATCCCGGCAGGGCCTCAAAAACGACAAGGGCCCCAGGCAGGCATGCCAGGAGCCCTTGTTGGGATGCACCGAAGGTGCGCTTAGAACGGTTGTGTACACACGAGCAATGCAGATTAGCGCCAAGAAATAGGGAAAAAATACAGTCAAATCAACAACCTGAGAGGAAACCGGGAAGCTTTTTCCTCAACCATGTGAGCTGAATAAGTAGATTTTCCAATTAGTTGATATAAGCATCGGCTAAGGTGCTCCGAAGCCCCAACGCCAGAGCATCTCTTGCCAACCAAGCGAACGATCAGCTTATACGAGCCACAGGACGGTAGAGTTACGCTTCCGGATTGAGAAGATCATGAATCTTCTCTTCTTTGAACAAGTGAACTATCAGCTTCGACAACCGGCTGTCCGGCGCATCTATGATAATGGCCTTGCACGCATCAACAAACACCCCTCCCGCTGCGCCAAAATGAGGGTGCTGATCCAAGCTCACTGCGGCGACGTCGAGCATTTGGCTCATAATGGAAATTAACTCATCACCCTGAGAAGCTCTTATTGCATCTACGTATGAGCCGACGTCAGCGTTTCTCAGCACGTTCTCCTCAGTTTTCCCCCAAGCCTGATCACGTCGAATTTTCATGCAGACTTCAGCAATTCCGACTCTATCCACCAGCCTTCCTCGTGCCAGTGCGACTGCGGCTTCGATCTTGGGATGCAACGAAAGACGGCGGCGCCCCTGATACCAGGCCAGCTCGGCTTCCGAGTCAGTCAAGCGCTCCTGAAACGCATCTAACCAGACATCTATAAGGCGTTCACTTACCGGGCCGCCACCGTTGAGCTCTGCGGCGGCAATAGACAACTGAGTCACCACACCGGCATCCAAGAACTGGACAGCGCCGACAAGTTGCTCAACCTCCTCAATAAGCGAGGCATCGGAACGCGATGGAAACCAAAGACAGTTCGTGAAGAACTGTCTTGCCTGCGACTGCGCAGTGAATCTTCGGTGATCCGCTTCATTAGCGGCCAGAAGGGTGGAAATTGCAGGCGAATTTGGAAGACCTGACCGATAGAACTTTACTATTTCGGCCTCAAGCTCGTCTATCGACACCAACCCAACGCGCTCCAGCCATTGATGCCAGCGATTTTCGGCCTCTTCTTCAGGTGTCCAAGGCCGCTCCTCTCGATTTAAGTAAAGTCGCACTCTGTAATCGGCACTACTCGGAACCAATGCGAAGTCCAAATCTGGCGCATCCTTGATGCCCTTAAAATGTGCAAGGCCAAGCAGCACGACTGAAGGGATAACACGAGCAACGGTACTCGGATGAGGTGGACTCTGGGACTGAAGTATCTCGTTGCAAGCACGAATTACGCGCCTAATTATCCTAATGTTCGTCACACCATGCTGCTCAACAACCTTCCTTATGGAATCCGCATATGGACTTGGCGTCAACTGCGATGCAATTGAGAATGCTTCGACCGGATCTGTCTGAAGCTGAATTTCTGCATCAATCACCTTCTCGCGGAAGGTCGCCCAAAGCTCGCCATTGCTCAGCTTATCCTCATTCAAGATTAGCAGAACTCGACAGCCGTAGCGGCTACAGCACTCGTCAACAAAACCAAGAATCTCGTCAGGAGTGAGGTCCGCATGCTTCCGTTCGATGTCGTCAATGACAACGAGCTTATCCTTAAGTGCCGACGGAAGCAGCAGCAGCGCCAAATCATCCAGTGCACCAAATGAAGCGTGAGCACCTTTCAGCGCTTTAAGAGCAGCAGAAAAAATACCATTAACCGAACGACCAGTAGAAGTCTGTTGAAAGTCCTTAAAGGCAGCGCTCTGTATCGCCCTCATTTTAAGCGCATTGATTTCCCGCACCCCAAACAGGGAGGTGAGTGCTGCTGACTTGATCGTATCGTCCGCGGACTCATCTTGGACTACTTTCCACAGGTGCGTCTTGCCCGTACCCCACGCACCCGATAGAGCGATAACCTTTAGCTCCTTGTTCTGGAGCAGCTGGATAAGTGCTTGTTTAGAGGCAGCTATGGACATTATGCAGACTCAAATGGTATTAACAAGTTTCACGCACGAAGGGAGTGATCGACCTCGCATCTACTAGCGCGAGATCCTACAATGACCATTAGTCAACGACTCGAACGACGCGGAAGCAAATGCTCGATATCGCACCTATTCTCTAGAACGATTTGCTGCCTTTCCGGAGCCCGGTCACAGGCATCTTCATCTAAGCCCAACTGCTGCAGCACATAAAACAAGAGCGCTTGGCGGCAACGCAGTATGCAACGTCCATTCTCCATCCCGTAGTCCAGTTCGATCACTGCCCGGTGGCCAAGGCTCAGCAGAGGGTGCGGCACGAGCACTAATTCAACCTCTTCATGCCAAGCGTGGTCCGTCGCCGCCCTCCCGCGATCAGCTTCCTCCCCAAGAATTTCCAGTACTCGGGAAAGGAGAAAGTCGCGAAACGCACCACGGTCGTGGCAATAGGCACGCATGTGCCATCGGTAACCGTCGCTGACCAACGCATGAGGACTCAGAGTGCGATCCGCCGGCTCCAGGCTGGACAACGATTGATACCGAACACGGAGGGCGGAACCGTTCCTTATGGCCCCTACCACGCTGATGACCACGCTCGCGTCCAGTCGCCTCCAAGGCCGAGGGACCACCGCCACAGGCGGATACCACCCCAAAAAGCTCCCATACGGAACCTCTGAATCAACAGCAGCCCTGAGCAGGTCTTCTAGATAGCGGGCGTGCGAACTGGATGGGAAGGCAGACTCAAACGTTGCAGACGCTCTGTAGGTCCGCCTACTAGTGTCGTATTCCAAATTGCCAGGTGCCCGCCGCTGGTACTCAGCCAGATCCAAGGATGCCTGGGGTATAGAGATGCCAAAAAAGGCAGTTAGATCCCCCCTGTTGAGCACCCTGCTCCAACTGAGCCGGTAGTCGATGAACTCCAACCGGCGCTCCTGCCCCCACTTGGCCCCCACCCGACCTGCAGCCGCCGTCTCTTTCTGCGCCTCCGTCATTGCTCTCTCGCGTATAAATACTATGCGCACATAAAATATATGCGTATAGTGAGGCTACGCGAAGGCCGTGAGGGGCGCAAGCAATAGCTCCCAGAAGGCTGGTTTGCGGGTGGAACAAGTGATCTGAAGCAGTTAGGACTGGCTCTCGTCAAGCAGGATCGTCGCGATCCTCTTTTGGGGCCCAACGCTATGGAGAAAGAACCACATGCCCCTCAGCAACACTCAGCTCCTCTACTACGACAGCACCGTGCTCCGGCTGACAGCCGAGAAGCGCACGGAGTATCACAAGCAAGTGGACCGGCTCGTCGCCGCGCTCAGTGAACGAGTTCACGAGCAGACCGAAGTCAAGATCACCCGGGTTGTCAAGGCTGGCTCTTTCGCCAAGTACACAATCCTCCGAAAGAGCGCTATGGATCCCGTGGACGTGGACGTGGTGTTCTACATCTCCGGTCGGTCAGTCGACGAGGAAACACTGTCAAGCCTGAGCGAGCTCATATACAAAGCCTTGATCGAGCTCTATCCCAACAAGTCTGTTGAGGACTTCACCATCCACCGAAAGGCCGCTACCGTCGAGTTTATTGGCTCTGGACTGAGCGTAGACATCGTCCCAGTTATCGAGGATCCGACGCGGGATGGTTACGGCTGGCAGTTCGACATCCACGATGGCAGCAAGGTTCAGACGTGCGCGCCAGGGCAGATCAAGTTCGTCAAAGTTCGTAAGGAAGAGGACAAGCACTTCCGCACGCTGGTCAGGCTAGCAAAGAAGTGGCGCAACCAAGCTGAGCTCAAGCCACTGAAGTCATTTGCCATTGAGCTCATCATGGCGCACGTTCTGGCAACACAAGGTAAAGAGGGCTCGATCGAACAGCGCTTCCGCAACTTCCTACTGTACATCGCTCAATCCGGCCTCAAGGAAGTCATTTTCTTCCCTGAGAACGGCGGCATTGTTCCAGCGTTTACCCACCCTGTCGTCATTCTTGACCCGGTGTCCAGCGACAACAACGTTGCCGGTCGCATCTCGGAAGCTGAACGCAAAGAGATTTGCAAAGCGGCAGAAGATGCGTGGGAAATAGCCAATCACGCATCGACTGACGGAGACATGGATATCTGGAAGGAACTCTTTGGCCCCCGGTTTAAGGTGGAGGATGAGGTATGAGTCAAACCACGACTGCCACTAACACCTACTCGGTAGCCGATATCGAAGCCGTAATGCGCCGAGTGACCGCCGACTTGGTTATGATCGCATCAAGCACGGGAGCGATCACGGAAGCCAAGGCCAGGGAGTGGGCTCATGACATAGAGCTGCTGGCCAAGAACGGGCATCTGCGCGTAGCTGACATAACTCTGCTTAGCAACGGCGTCGAGCAAAGAGCTACACGATACACTGTGGATTCTGAAACTGGCAGCTTGAGCATGAGCCGGCCGGGTGGAGTGCTGTGGCCCAAGGTTCCCAACGCATATCTGCGTATCGTCCTCTCCTACAACAAGTCGTACGACAAAGACGCCAAGGAAAAGCTACGCGACAAACTTAAGGAGAGCTGGGTTAACTCAGACGCAGATACGAGCCATTCGACGCTCAAAGCCAACGCTGATCGCAGCTACTCCAGCAATGCATACGGCATGCAACGACAGGATTACATCTGATGACCCAACCCAGCGTGTTTGACTCAAAGGTCCCCCTCCCTGATGAGCGCTTGGCCTCTAGGGAAGGCACTCTGCTTGGATTCAAGGATCGGTACACAAGGACGCATGCCCAGCTGAGGTTGCTGCTCAACCTGGCCGAGCTCACTCCTTGGAGCAAGAAGTACCACAAGCTCAGACTTCCCCTTTGCGATCTGGTTTCGGAGCAGTACCCCTTGGTCATCTTCCATGGCGACGTGGGTACCGGAAAAACAGCAACGGCTGAATGCATCGCCAATCGCCTTGCAATAGAGGCAGGAGGCGATGACGCTGTTCTGTTCCAGTTGAGCAACCGTGTCCGCGGTGGCGGCAAGGTGGGCGAAATGGGGACCCTGCTCACCCAAGCGTTTGAGGAAGTTGTACGGTCCGCGGGGAAGAGCCGACGGGCATTTCTTATCATTGACGAGGGCGACTCCATCGCCGCGTCGCGTTCTCAGGACCACAGCCACCACGAGGACAAAGTCGCCGTCAACACCTTGATCCAAGGCGTGGACGACCTCCGGCGATATGGCGGACGAATCGCCGTATTCCTATGCACTAACCGCTTGTCGGTTCTCGACGCTGCGCTACGCCGCCGAGCCGCCGTGGTTGAAGAGTTCAGCCGACCCACCGACGAGGAGCGGCGTGCACTTCTTCAGATGGACTTGGATGGCTTGGCTCTGTCAGCCAACAACATCGAGCAGCTAGTAAGAGCCACCGCCTCCCAGGGCGAGCGGCCGGGATGGACCTACTCGGACATTCGAACGCGCCTCTACCCGGCGGCAATGGCTAGGGCCTTCCCTGATCGTGCACTCTCGTTCGAAGACCTCCACACCGTCGTTAAGTCCCTTTCCCCTTCCCCCGTTATGGAAGACCGCTGATGGCAACCCCCTCCCTAGCTGGCCGACGGATTCACATTGCTGGCAGCATCTCTAAAGACACGTCCGTGGCGGCTAATCTGGAGGTGGAACGCGCGCGTCAGAGCGTCGAATTTTTGGTCAAAGAACTGCTCACCCGGGGCGCAACATTTGTGGTCCCAATAGACGCTGAGAAGCCGCGTGAGGATGGGCTGCCTATCTGCTTTGACTGGCTTGTTCTGAACACTATTTTTAGCAACTTGGCGTCGCGCCCTTCCTGCGACGCCGGCCCTCTGGTCGTCGCCGTCAAACACCACAAGAACGAGGACCAAATTCCGGAGGAGCACGCACATCTGTGGAACACGATGCGATCGTCCGACTTGGTCCAGATCGAGTCTGCTGCGCATTGGAACATGAATGCAAAGCGGATGGAGGTCCAAGCTCGGCATGGCGACATACTGATCACCATAGGCGGAGGGGAAGGTGTTCTCTTCTTGGCCAATCTGTATCACGATGCAGGAAAGCCGGTCATCCCACTGACCTTCAAGCTGGAAGCCGCATCCACCGGATCGCAGAGGATTTTTGATTTTGCGACGAGCGGAAGCAACGCCAAACGTCTTTTCAAGGTGGAACGAGCACCTAACGAGCATGGATGGCTGAACCGAATTGAGGTCACAACGCGAAAGACCGTTGACGATTGCGTCAAGGACGTGATCTGCCTCCTCGAATCCTTGGTGCGCCCGAGCGCATTTGTGGTGCGCCTCCTCAATCCGGAGCACGAGGACTTCGATAGCGTGCAAAGCTACTTCGACATTGTCGTGCAGCCCGTGATGGAGAACACCCTGGGCTACAAGTTGACGGTTGTCGATGGTCGCCAGTCATACGAGCACTCCCGTATTGACCAAGAAATCTTTGCCAAGCTGCATCGAAGTCAAGTCGTTCTGGCTGACATCACGGGCGGACGTCCCAATTGCTTCATCGAGCTTGGCTATGCGTTGGGACGCGGGCTTCCGACAATGTTGATGGCCAAGGAAGGGTCAAGCCATCCGTTTGACATCACAACCTTGTCGGGCCATCACTGGAAAACAACGGGCACCGCCGTAGAACGTCGTATCGCCTTCTTGGAACATTGGAACGCAATTAGGAATCGCCCCTCCCTTGTGCCCACCGAGCCGCTGATTCCATGAAAAGCAAACCGGAAGTGTTCATCTCCGTAGACGTAGAAACGGCCGGCCCGATTCCCGGCGAGTACGCTTTGCTCTCAATTGGGGCCTGCGATGCAAATCAACCGGAACGGACTTTCTCATGTCAACTCAAACCTAGCACTCGTAATGCCGACCCCAAAGCATTGGAAGTTGCGGGGCTTTCATTGGATGATTTGGAGCGTGCAGGACTTGAGCCCGAAACGGCGATGGCCATGTTTCGCGACTGGATACTAGAGGTCGCCGGTGACGACGGAGAGCCAGTCTTCGTCGGCTTCAATGCCGCGTTTGATTGGTCCTTTGTCAACTACTACTTCCACAGATACCTATCCGCCAATCCCTTTGGGTTTGCGGCACTGGACATCAAAGCACTCTACATGGGGGCAACTGGCAGTAGTTGGGCAGGAACCAAGTCTAGCCAGATCGCAAAGGCGCTTCACCCGAAATTGGAAGGCACGCACGACGCCCTCCAAGATGCGCTGTATCAAGCCGAGCTCTTCCGTCTAATCCGATCTATGGAACCGTAGCGACAGCTCAAAGACAGTCTGTTTCGGCCTACTGCGTGGGACATCCAACCAGCAAAAAGCGCCATCCTCAAGGTCTTGCCAGTCAATTTCTCAATACTCCCGTCCCAGAGCCCCAACGTCGGTGCGCTCCTACTCACTGGGTATCCCCCGCCCCTCCCACCAATCGGGTTGCGCCCGCCACGGAACGGCTTGATCGGCTAACCCTCGCGGCAAGGCCCTTGACTACTCCGTATAGGCGAATGTTGTCACGCTAGACGACAGGGACATGTAGCCATACTGCCCGCAGCTTAGTGCCTGAAATGGAAAAATCCGGGTTAGAACACGCCGAATGCAGCCATCGCGCCCGCACTTCTCGTCGAAATCCTGAGATAGCATGACGCTTCACCTTACCGTTAATGGAGCAAACGCCATTGAACGCTACTGACCAGGCGATCCTAGTCGTTGGCCTTTTCATCACAATTTGTGCTGTGTCATTCACGATCTGGGCGGCTTTCTTGGCCGCGCGTGAGCGTGGGAGACGTTACAGGAAACAGGCCGTTCGGCGGACGTGAAGAGTACACCTCGCGCCGGCATGCATCTCGCATATCGCATATCTCTGTGCAGTTCTCGACCTTGCCTCCTCCTGCTCTACCTAGAGCGCCCCCCGGACAGGCGGTTCGCACGATCCAGTGATGGCAGCGGATGATCCAGCTGAAGTAGTTCAATCCGAACATTGTTGGCATAGGCGTTGTACTGCCAACGACGAAATTGATCTAGCAACAGGTTGTTCGTTTCCTCGAGCCTGCGAACCTGAGCCTCCAGATCTGCAATGCGTCGGACTGCTCCACTCAAAGTGAAGTCCCTGGGAAGGGCATCCTTTGTCTCCCTCAAGTCCCGTTGGCGTTGCTGGAAGCGCTCTTTGATCGTGGGATAGAGGTACATCGTGTGCTTGGATACTGAACCGACGCCCAGCACCAACGCGACTCGCGCGCAGAACAACGGCCAGGTGAGCTTCCCCTCCCAGCGGTCAAGTTCACGCAGTATTTTTGGCAGAGCCGCCTTTGTCACTACAATTCTGGGCACTTATCCGTACTCCCGTGCATTGTGATGTTGAGGGTGTCGACTGATTCTGAGGCGGGATGTTCAATCAACCCAAGATCCAGCAGCGCTCTACGAACTGGTGAGGGATCGTGCCCCTCCGGTATTCTAAGAATAGCCCCTAACGAAACCTCAGGATGCTCGAGTGCGATCCTCATAGCCTTGACGTGTGCAAGCTTCCACTTGTGGCTATCGACCCAGCGATCCGCGCCGAAGTCACCTTCAGAGTGCGCTCTCCTCGCGCGTGCGAGAAGTGCTTCGGTCTGCAGTTCCAGCAAGCGGATTCGCTCAAGCGTTACATGATCTCCCTTGATACAGACATGCTCCTTGCAGGTCATGCACTCTCTCTGCTTCTGGCAAGGTGCCATGGCGTAATCGTGGACACACATGCCGTAGAGGGTAGCTTTTGCAGTTCCAAGCCGATCAACACCAAGCTCCTGATAGGTGACCGGCGCACGTTGACTGAAGCGTTCCAACAGCGATATGTGGCGCAGGGGCAGGAGCTCTCGCGCACCCGCCAGGCGCTCCTGTGGGCTGCGATGGTCGTAGTGCCTATTGTCTGAAACTCTCGCACGCCCGGCCCATTGGGCGAGAGTAAAATCGTCCATTCCTGCCCTTTCAGACATCGTACTGAGCCAATGTCGTAGCTGATGGGTAGTCAGCTTTACCGCACGCCCGTCCTCCCCCTTCAGCCCCTTTCGTTCGAACAACGACGGGCGGCCCGCTTTACCGAGGCGGCTATTGACTTCGTTGGCGTTGGGAAGCCGCCACGAGAACTGTTTGGCCTCGAACTCCATATGAAATTCATTGATCCTGTGCAAGCACAATGAATCCCAAGCCAAGACAGTTCGCTCGCCGTCGATATGCGGCCAATAGGCATCACTGCACTCGCTCAGCACGTGTTCGGCTAGATCCCGGTAGCTGGTCCTTCCTTGATTAACAAGAGCCTTCAACCTGCTGTCCAAGCGAACTTCATGCCAGGCGCGGAGGCCAGCGCGTGGCTTATGCCTCGGGTACCGAACATTCACAGCGGCACAAAATTCCTCCGGGGTGAGGGGTGTCTCATCGAAGCCTTTCGTCTCTCGCAGACAGCCCGAGTGATACATGAAGTGCCCCGGATTCGCCGAAGCGAACTTCGCTGCATCGCGTGCAGGTTGACCTATCTCAAGAAGACGCTTTACGGCCTCCTGAACCACCTCATGCATTGCGGGTACAACCCATTTCTTCATCCCCCCTTTGCCCTTGGCCGCTCTCCAGCGTAGGTACATCTGGGACTGCCCGGCTTCATCCAACTCCCATTGCACACAGTCAACCGGCAACCGAAGCACCTCGGAGATCCTGCTAGGGGTGGCCATCAGAATGATCATCAGCGAGCTGAAGTAGCGACTCTCCACGTCGTCCGCCACTGCAAAGAGATCGGCAACTTGCAGCATTACCTGTGTGGAAGGAAGTTTCGATGCACGGTATTCCGCTCCGGCTTCGTCCACGCCCTCTGTCAGGATCGCCGGCTTCTTGAAGGGTGATTTCCAAGGCGGCAGGAATCGAACAAGCCTTTTTTCACGCAGAAAGTCGAAGATCAATTGAATGTGGCGACCAACCGAGTACTGAATCTGCTTGGTGCCGCAGAACTCAGCGCACTTGTTCGCACACACGTCCATAACTGCAATGCCGAGAAGTCCAACATCCGCTCTCCCACAGGCCGCGAGCAATCCGGCCTCTACGCATCGGAGCGCCAGGATCATAAAGGACAGATTTCGGACGGGCCTGTGGCTCCATGAGTAACGAACATAAGCCTTGGCGAACTGCTTGAATGGCTCAGCCATGGGAGTGAAGCTATAGGGATCGAGCGGCGCCGTCTTTGTCGCAAACACGACCGTCGTCGCCCCGTCCTGCCATCTATCATCTACCCAAGAGCCGTCACCTCCAAAAGCGGTGAGCTCCTCCCTCGTCAACCGGATGAACTCCATGAGATTCGCATCTGCGTCCTTCTCAGCGCGGGGCACGAACTGAACGATTCCACTCATGAGTACTCGCTCCCAGGAGGCTACTCCGTTGACCTTGCGGTTCTGCACATTGCCACACAGTGCTCAACCGCAAGTATCAGTTGATCATTCGCATTCACAACCGCATCGGCACATCCTACAGCTCGAGTTCGGTCCTTCTCTGCGTAAAGATCGGCCAGAACTTCCTCGTGAGGTCCATCAACCCAAGGCTGAAAGTGACTACACGTATAGCAGGCGCGATACCCACTAGCACAGAACCCATAGTTGCCACAGGTTCCAACGGCATTCTGACGCTCGTTGGCTACACGACTCCTAGGATCACCGCCGCGGATCGCCTCCCTCTCCGATGCTACAAGCTTGCCCAGGCAGGCTTGCGCGAAAGGAGCCAGCTGGGCGCCAACCAGCTCGTTGATCAGAACGGCCTCCTGCGCTGTGTTCTTGGTATAGATGCTGACGTTCTGAACATCAGAATGATCGAGAAGCTCTGCGATCACAAAGGCGCCAAACCCCTCACGACGCAGCTTTGTTCCCCGGGTGTGTCGGAAGCGAGTCGCGGACAGCCGAATGAACTCACCAGTCCGCTCTGAGCGAGCGGTCGACGCTCTCGCGCAGCGCTGCAAGGCCAATGAGAGGGAGGAGGTGCTTGCATGCAGCTGATCCGGCGCATCACCCATTAGAAGCTCTTTCATTTCACGAATGCTGCGCACCTGCAGCAGGCGCTGTCGATTGATGAAGACTGGCAGTTCCTCCGCCAGGTCTGGCTCGATCGCTTGCCCCACCGTCTCGCTGGCTAGGGCGATGGAGCGCTGGTGCAGCTGTTGAAGCACCAGGTAGAGGTCCTCGATTACAGCTAGCGTACGAAACTCGCCCCGAAACTTGATCCCTCTCTGCTTCGCTCGGGGAACTCGAAGGCTGAATGCTTCAGCGCCGTTGGTGCTGCCTCGGATCAGGTCTCGCCCCCGGAGGGCCGCGAGCTGAATCGGACGCCGTGCCGTCATTGCCAGCGCCAGTAGATAGGCGTAGTCCTCCAAAGAGACGTCCTTGCGCGTGACTGCCAGATTCGCCCAGTCAAGCAGGGCTGCCATCTCGAGGTCGGTGTACGGCCCGCTGTCCGGACAACCACTAGCAACCGCCGCCCCCTTCTGGTTGCCCTGAATCCGCCAGCTCCGCAGGAGGTCGACGACATCCTTTGAGACACCGCCAAAGCCGTAGTCGTGCCATGCCAGCAAAAATCCCTTTAATCCACCAAGCTGCCATTCTTCGTGGACGCCCAGAACGGCACGCCAATTAATGAGATCAGCCACGGACACCTGCGACGCAGCAGTGTCACGAAGGTATCTCTTGAACCGGGTGGACATGTTCTCGCAGTGTTTTGCCGATGCCTCTTCAGCGTAGCGCAATAGAGTCGCTCGATAGCCAGCCTCAACGACCGGCATGACTGCTACAGGAAGGGCTAGCGACAGCTGCACGTCTTTGTTCAGACGCCAATAGGTGTCCGAAGGATTGAAGAGGTAGCCATCCTTAGATACCGCGGCACTATCTTGCCGCCCTACCTTTCCGAACGGCCGAGCGTCAGCTGACTTCATCGTCATCCTCGTTGGTAGGGGCCTTGCGCATCATTTTTGTTTGCAAACTTCGAGCAGCTTCGTTGCTCACTTCGCGAACATGACGGCGGTTGTATGTCGCACCGGAAGCCCTATGGCGATGACCATTCAGAAATGCTCTTACATCCAATTCTCTATGCTCACTGATCGGCGTTGCGCAGACAGTATTGGCGCCCGACTGAGCTTTAGCATTGTGCTCATCGATGCTTCTGGACAGTTCATAGTTGAAATGGTGTCGGAATGCATGGGGATGGATCAGCTCAAAGTCCCTGTCGACAGCTCGCATTCGGCCGAAGATCTGGCAGTTAAGAGCAGAAATTGAGAGTGGCTGCCCCCAGCCAGTGCCCTTCCGATGCGAGATCAGAAGATACGGATGCTTTCTAGCAGGCGTGATCGGCGCACGCACCTGCAGCATGTATCGGCCAAGCTGCTCGGCGAGCTCATCCGGCAGCGGAAGCGGTCGTTCCTTGGTCTTAGCGACGGGCTGATGACGCCTAGAATCAAGCTTGTCATCTTGGCTACGCCTAACCCAGACAAGAGGCTCGTGACCCAAGTCAAACTGGTCCAGTCGGAGACTTAACAGTTCACCACGTCGCATACCGGTATGCTTCAACAGGCCGAAGATGATCGCATTGCGTAGCCTGATATCCGGGTGCTTGAACGGATTCCTTGGATCATGTTCCGATCCCACCGCCATGAATCGATTCACCACTTCAGTGGGAGGAGAGCGGCGCTCCGGCTCTTCCTCAAGGTGCTTCGCTAGGCCACGCGGTCGGTGCTTACGAATGGCAGTCACCATCCGCGCGATTTCTTGCGCGATTTGGTGAGAGTTTCTGTACTGCGTGACGACGCTTGCCGTGAACTCCAAGTAGTCGGCAATCGTACTCAAACGGTTGAAATGCTGTTGCGGGCCAATTGCGGCAAGAGCTCGGCTCGAAGCAATCGTCGCTTCCAAAAAGCTCGGGACACGGACACCTGGCTTCCCAGCGCTGTGCCCATCGGATTTCCAGTTCCGCATATCAAGCTTGGCGAAATCGCGCAGCGAAACCACATCGGCGATGGTCAGAAAGCGACCAGCCTGGAAGTCCGAAATCAAGTTACGACGATTCGCGAATTCCCATCGTAACAACACGATCAGATCGGCAAGCTTGTTGCGGATGGTATTGACGGCCACGCCAGCATTTCGCAGCTGCGAGGTCGCGTACAACGTGGGATAGAACAGCGGAAGGCCCGACTCGTCGTGGAGCATCGGAACTCGCTCGCCGTCTTGCATCACATGGACCGACAGCTTGGGCATCATCCCTTGCTCGCCTGATTTCACGTATGTATGACTATAGCCGCATTTCTTGCCATCCCGGGAACGTACAAAAAAAGAGGAGGAGCCCCAGTTACGGGGCTCCTCCTCTGCTTATATCTACTTTTTTTACTAAGTGTGGTCTAGAACGGAATATCGTCGTCAGCGAAGTCGTCCATCGGCGGCGCCTGCTGCGGCTGCGGGCGCTGGTTGCCACCCTGGTTGCCGTAACCGCCGCCCTGGTTGCCGCCCTGGTTGCCATAGCCGCCACCCTGGCCACCACGCTGACCGCCGCCACCGCCGCCGTACTCCTGGCGCGGAGCCTGCTGGCGCTGCGGACGATCGCCGCCGTAGTTGCCACCGCCGCCACCGCCGCCGCCTTCACCGCGGCCGCCCAGCATCTGCATTTCATCGGCAATGATGTCGGTGGAGTACTTCTCCACGCCGTCCTGGCCGGTGTACTTGTCGTAGCGCAGGCTGCCTTCGACGTAGACCGAGCTGCCCTTGCGCAGGTACTCGCCGGCGATCTCACCGAGCTTGCCGAAGAACACCACGCGGTGCCATTCGGTGCGCTCCTGCTGGTTGCCATCCTTGTCCTTGCGGACGCTGGTGGTGGCCAGGCTGATGCGGGTGATCGCCATGCCGCCCTGGGTGTACTTCACGTCCGGGTCGTTGCCGAGATTGCCGACCAGGATGACTTTGTTGATGCCGCGCGCCATAGGTACCTTCGTCCGTTGTCCAAGGGCAGACCGCCAGTGATAGCACAGCCCCGGGCGGGGGTGCAGTAGGCGGGGCCGCCCCTGTTGAAATTTGGGGGAATGCGAGAACGATGCATCTTAGCATTGCCGCCGCCATCCGCCCGGTCAGAAGACCCCGGCCGCGCTGGAGGATTGAACTGATTTCCTTGTCCGGCAATGACTTACCCTCGCTTCGGTGGACATCCGGAGGGGCATTCGCGTCTACCCATGGCATCATGCCCGGGCACCTTTCCCCTGCCCCCTCCGCGTGCCCATGACGATCAAAGGCAAAGCCACCTCCCTGGACATCGCCCACCTGGCCGGGGTCTCCCAGCCGACCGTGTCGCGGGCCCTGCGGGGCAGCCCGATGGTCAACGCCGAGACCCGCGAGCGCATCCTGCGCATCGCCCGCGAACTGAACTACAAGGTCGACAAGAACGCCTCCAGCCTGCGCCTGCGCAACGCCGGCACGCTGGCCCTGCTGTTCTTCGAGGACCCGACCAACGACGACTCGCTGATCAACCCGTTCTTCCACTCGATGCTGGGCTCGATCACCCGTGCCTGCGCCCTGCATGGGCAGGACCTGCTGGTCTCGTTCCAGCAACTGTCCACCGACTGGCAGGCCGATTACGAGGACAGCAACAAGGCCGACGGCATCATCCTGCTCGGCTACGGCGACTACCACGAATCGCGCGACCGCCTGCAGCGGCTGGTCGAACAGGGCACGCACTTCGTGCGCTGGGGCGCCGCCCTGCCCGGCCAACCCGGTGTCTCGATCGGCAGCGACAACTTCCAGGGCGGGCATGACATCACCACCCACCTGTTGCAGCAGGGCTGCCGCCGCATCGCCTTCCTCGGCCATGCTTCCAGCCACTACCCCGAATTCCAGGAACGCTACCGCGGCCATGTCGCGGCCCTGCAGGAACACGGCCTGGCTGCCGAGGCGGCGCTGCAGCACGATGCGATCACCACCGAAGCCTCCGGCCAGGAGGCCTGCCAGACACTGCTGGCGCGCGGCGAGCCGATCGATGCGATCTGCGCGGCCAGCGACCTGATCGCCATCGGCGCCATGCGGGCCCTGCGCGAAGCCGGCCTGCGGGTGCCGCAGGACGTGGCGGTGACCGGCTTCGACGACATCCCCTTGGCAGCATCGGTATCCCCCGCGCTGACCACCGTGCAGCAGGACACCAAGCAGGCCGGGCAACTGCTGGTGGAGCGCCTGCTGGCACTGATCGGCCGGCAGGCAGTGGACAGCCAGAGCATCCCGGTAAAGCTGGTGGTGCGGGAATCGTCACAGCGCGGGTAGTGTCGAGCTTGCTCGACCAGCGGATGCGACTCCAGTCGGGAAAGATCAGCCGAGCATGGCTCGGCTCTGCACAAAAGCAGTCGAGCAGGCCCGGCTCTACGGATTGCCACCTGCCGTTTCAGGCATCGCGGTGCGAACCGCTGCGCTGAACTCGTCAAGCAGGAACGGCTTGGCGATCATCGCCATGCCCGCATCGAGGAAGGACGAGCGCTCCTGCGCCTTCTCCGCGTAGCCGGTCATGAACAGCACTGGCAAAGTCGGCCGCGAGTGACGGGCTATTTCGGCGAGCTGGCGGCCATTGAGCCCAGGCAGGCCGACGTCAGTGATCAACAGATCGATGCACTGGTCCGAAGTCAGGATCGGAAGCGCGGCGTCCGCATCGCCCACCACCTGGGCCTGGTACCCCAGGTCCTCGAGCACCACCGTGACCAGCATGCGCACCTGCTCATCATCCTCGACCACCAGGATCGACTGGCCAGCGCCGAGCCGGATGGCTTTGGCCTGAGCGGCCACCGCTTCGCTGGTCGCGGCCTCCACCAGTGGAATGAACAGGGAAATGGTGGTGCCCTCACCCAGGCGCGATTCGATCGCGATGTGACCACCGGACTGCTGCATGAAGCCATACACCATCGACATGCCCAGCCCGGTTCCCTTGCCGATGGGCTTGGTGGTGAAGAAAGGCTCGAATGCGCGCTCGACCACTTCCGGCGCCATGCCGGCGCCCGTGTCGGCGACTGCCACCACCGCATAGTGCCCTGCCGGCACTGCCGGATACTGGCCTGCATGCACATCTGCTTCCGCAGTGCGCAGGATCAGCTCGCCGCCATCAGGCATCGCGTCGCGTGCATTGATGGCCAGGTTCAGCACCGCACTTTCGAACTGGTTGGCATCCAGCGTGGCGTGCAGCGGCACCGGGCAGGTTTCGGTACGCAGCCGCACCGTTTCCCCGATCGTGCTGTGCAACAGATGCTGCACCGATACCAGCAACGTGTTGATCTCCACCGGCCGCGCGTCCAGCGACTGCCTGCGCGAGAACGCGAGCAGGCGCTGGGTCAATGCGGCGGCACGCTGCGCCGAGGTGGTGGCCGTATCCAGGAAACGCTCCAGATCATCCACCCGCCCCATGTCCAGGCGCAGGCGCACGATGTCCAGCGCGGACAGAATGCCAGTCAGCATGTTGTTGAAATCGTGCGCGATGCCACCGGTCAACTGGCCGATCGCTTCCATCTTCTGCGACTGCCGCAGGGCGGCCTCGCTGGCCTCGCGTGCAGCCATCTGCGCTTCCAGCTCACGCGTGCGCTCGGCCACCATGGCCTCCAGTGCATGTGCGTGCTGCTGGCTGTTGCTCAGGGCCAGCTTGGCGGCGGTGATATCGGTAACGAAGACGTGGAATCCGTCGACCCGGCCCTCGGTATCGGTACGTGGCGAGTAACGCACTTCGCAGTCGCGCCGGCCGCGTAGTGGATGGGGCCAGGTGATCTCGAAGAGCGCCGCTTGGCCATCCAGCGCGCGCTCCATCGCCGCCCTGCGCTGCTGCCATACGGATTCGCCGATCACCTCGCGAACGTGCCTGCCGATCACCTCGCCGGTGGCGAGATCGAACCAGGTCTCATAGGCTCGGTTGGCGAATCGGAAGCACATCGAACGATCAACAAAGGCGATCAGGACCGGCATCGCATCGGCGATCAGGCGCAACTCGGTTTCACTGCGGGACAGTGCGGCCCGCCCGTCCGCCAATGCCGCCATCTGATCACGCACGAGGAACTGCTTGTCACGGGCCCGCAGTGCGCCCTGGACGGCACTGATCAGGGACATGCTGCCAAGCGGCCGGTCCATCTCCACCACGTTGATCGAAGCTGGCAACAGTGCCTCGCGGGTGGAACGGCGGTACGACCGTGCCGAACGCAGCAGGATGAATGGAATATCCGACCAGGCCGGTTGCTGCTGCAATGCAGGCAGCATACCGTCGGCACCGCGCACCAACGCTTCCTGGGTCACCACGACCAGGCCGGTGCGATCATCCAGGTGCTCGGCCAGCTCCTCCAGGTTGCCGGCGATGTGCGTTGCCAGCCCTACTCCCTCCAGTACCGCGGCAATGCTGTCGGCATCGCGTCCGAAGGGCGCCACGATGCGGACGACCGTGCAGCCTTCGTCCCTATCGGACATCGGACTGGCCCAGCAGCGCTGCGCTGTCACCCACGAACTCGGGCGTGCCGGTCAGGATGCCCTGGAAGTCTGCCAACGGCGCACTGACGGTGATGCCACGCCCGTCAATCTTCAGCTCACGGATGGTGTCTTCGTGCGCACCGCCGCGGTTCTTGATTACCGAAACGGCTTTGCGGATGCGCCCCTTGGCCTCGAAGAAACGGAACAGCACCACCGCATCGGCGATGTAGGACACATTGAGGCTGCCGGTGGACATGGTGCCCACCAGGCCATGCTGCGGATTGATCAGGAACGTCGCTACGCCCTTCTGGTTGAGATAGGACAACATCTCGTGCAGCTGCAGCATCAGCTGCTTTTCCTGTGGCATTGCCGTGACATAGCCATTCAGGCTGTCGATCACCAGCACGCTGCAGTTTCGCTGCTCGACCGCCTTGCGCAGGTTCCAGGAAAACTCACCCGGCGACACCTCGGCCGGATCCATCTGCAGAATCTCCAGCAGCCCCGAGTGCAGATGCTTGTCCAGGTCGATGTCCAGTGCCGATGCACGCGCCAGCAAGGTACCAACCCGCTCGTCGAACTCGAAGATGCAGCAGCGTTCGCCACGTTCGCAGGCCGCCCACACGTACTGCAGGGCGACGTTGGTCTTGCCGCTGCCAGCGGGACCGGTCAACAGGGTCGAGGTTCCGCGCAGGGGGCCCCCGCCCAGCAGGTGATCGATCTCGTCGACGCCACTGCTCACCGGCGAACCCACGAACCGGTCGTGGTGCTCGGAGGCTATCAAGCGGGGGAAAATCTCGAGTCCTCCACGACGGATCACCATATCGTGGTAGCCCGCAATGAAATCCACGCCGCGCAGCTTCTGCACCTGCATGCGGCGCCGGGCCGGGCCGAAATCCAGGGTCAAGCGTTCCAGCGACAGCACGCCGTGGCACAGGCTGTGCAACTGCCCATCGCGCTCTTCGCCGGTAGAGGTCAGGTCATCGACCAGGATCACCGTAGCGCTCTTGGGCGCGAAGAACTGCTTCAACGCAAGGATCTGGCGCCGGTAGCGCAGAGAGTCCTGGGCCAGCAGGCGCAGTTCGGACAACGAATCGAACACCACGCGGGTGGGCCCGATGCTGTCCACCTTGGACATGATCAGATTGACCGTCTCGTCCAGCTCCATTTCCCACGAATGCAGCACCGACTGCAGGCGACCGTTGCCCATTGCGCCTTCAGCCGATCCCAGTTCGAACAGGTGCAGGCCATCCAGCGACCAGCCATGGGCAGCGGCGACTTCGCGCAGTTCCTCGGCGGTCTCGGACAACGTGATGTACAGGCAGCGTTCGCCGCGCCGCAGGCCTTCCAGCAGGAACTGAAGCGACAACGTGGTCTTGCCGGAACCCGGTGGCCCTTCCAGCAGATACAGCCGCGCCTGCGGAAGTCCGCCGCCAAGAATGCTGTCCAGTCCCTCTACGCCGGTAACAGTCCGCATGTACGCCTGCATGGCAATGGCCTTGAGAGGTGCAAAGACTATCGGTGCCCCTGTCGACGTCCTGTGTGATCCGGACAGCCTTCCCCAACGCATTCAGGAAGACTTCACAGGCTGGCCCCCTGCCGCTCTGGCGAAGCCCCACGCACTGGAAGCCGCCCCTGCCGCGCCCTTCAACGGTGGGGTGCCCTCACCTGCGACCCGCACGGCACCATGACCAACGGCGCATGACGCCAGCCCAGTTGCGGGTGATAAACAGCGCGATCACACACGGAAAGGTGTACGTCGCATGCTGAAGATCGATTCGCTGTCCAAGACGTACGCCAACGGCGTGCATGCGCTCAACAACGTCAACCTGGACATCCCGCGCGGCATGTTCGGCCTGCTCGGTCCCAACGGCGCCGGCAAGTCGTCGCTGATGCGCACGCTGTCCACCCTGCAGGAGGCCGACAGCGGCACGGCGACCCTCACCATTCCAGGCGAGGCGCCGATCGACGTACTGCGCGACAAGGATGCGGTGCGCCGCCGGCTGGGCTACCTGCCGCAGGATTTCGGCGTGTACCCGAAAGTCAGCGCGCTGGACCTGCTGGAACACTTCGCCGCACTCAAAGGCCTGACCCAGCGCGCGCAGCGCCGCGAGGTGGTCGATGGGCTGCTGCAGCAGGTGAACCTGTGGGACGCCCGCAAGCGCAAGCTGGGCACCTACTCCGGCGGCATGCGCCAGCGCTTCGGCATCGCCCAGGCGCTGCTGGGAGACCCGCGGCTGGTGATCGTCGACGAGCCCACCGCCGGCCTCGACCCCGAGGAACGCAACCGCTTCCTCAACCTGCTGGCGGCCATCGGCGAGAACGTGGCGGTGATCCTGTCCACCCACATCGTCGAAGACGTGACCGACCTGTGCCCCACCATGGCGATCATGAACAAGGGCCAGGTGCTGCTGACCGGGCGCCCTGCCGAAGCCATCGATGCTCTGCAGCAGCAGGTCTGGCGCAAGCAGGTCGATCCTTCGGAACTGGCCGACCATGAAGCACGCTACGTAGTGCTGTCGACCCGTCTGGTCGGTGGCCGCCCGGTGATCCACGTGCACAGTGCCAACGATCCCGGCGATGGCTTCGCGGCGGTGGCTCCCGACCTTGAGGACGTGTACTTCCAGCGCCTGCGCCTGCAGGCCCGTGCCCGCGCGGCAGCCTGAGCGGAGCACGCCATGATCCTCAACTTTTTCCGCTTCGAGCTGCGCGAGCAGCTGCGTTCTCCCCTGCTGTGGCTGCTGGCCGGCCTGTTCGCCCTGCTCGCCTTCGCCGCTGCCTCCAGCGACGCCGTGCAGATCGGTGGCGGCAGCGGCAACGTACACAGCAACGCGCCCACCGTGATCGCGCAGATGCTGGGCATCTTCACCCTGCTCGGCATGCTGGTCACCGCCCTGTTCGTCAGCAACGCGCTGCTGCGTGACTTCGAGCTCGGCACCGCCGAGCTGATCTTCGCCAGCCCGGTGAAGCGCCGCGACTACCTGGCTGGGCGCATCGCTGCCGCCCTGGCCGCCGGCTTGCTGGTCTACATCGTGATTGCGTTTGGCCTGTGGCTGGCGCCGTTCATGCCGTGGATCGATCCCGAACGCATGGGCCCGATCAGCTGGCAGGGCTATGCCTGGACCTTCGCGGTCATCGTCATCCCGAACCTGTTGTTCACCACCGCACTGCTGTCGCTGCTGGCAGCGCTGACCCGTTCGATCCTGTGGGTGTACATCGGGCTGGTGGCCTACCTGGTGCTGTACGGCGCCAGCGCGGCCCTGCTGCGCGACATCGACAACACGTGGATCGCAGTGCTGAGCGAGCCGCTGGGCATGCGTGCGCTCAGCCGCACGATCCGCTACTGGTCCACCGCCGAACGCAACAGCGGAATTCCCGAGCTGGCCGGCTACCTGCTGGCCAACCGCGCTCTGTGGCTGGGTGTGGCCGCCGCGCTGTTCGCCGCCACCTTCGCACTGTTCCGCACCGAACGCAGCGGCAGTGGCCGTCGTCGATGGGGCCGCAGGCAGGCGCAGCCGGTTGCCGATGCCAGTGCGGTCCGCCCGACCCGTGCAACACTGCCGCGCGTGGTACCGGCGTTCACCGCCACCACGGCGTGGCAGCAGTTCCTGCGCCAGGTCCGCTTCGATACACGTGGCGTGCTGCGCAGCGTGCCGTTCATCGTGCTGCTGGTACTGGGCCTGGCCAACTTCCTGCCCAGCGCGCTGTTCCGGCAGACGCTGTACGGCACCTCGATCTGGCCGGTCACCTCGCAGATGATCATGGGCCTGCAGGGTGCCTTCAGCTGGCTGCTGGTGATCATTGTGCTGTTCTTCGCCGGTGAGCTGGTCTGGAAGGAACGCAGTGCGCGCATCAACGAAGTGACCGATGCCATGCCGGTGCCGAACTGGGTGCCGCTGCTGGCCAAGTTCACCGCACTGCTGGCGGTGATCGTCTGCTTCCAGGCGGCCGGCGCGCTGGCGGCAATGGGCGTGCAGCTGGCCAAGGGCTACACGCATCTGGAGCCGCTGCTGTACCTGCGCAGCCTGGCGCTGGATTCGGTGGTCTACATCCTGATGGGGGGCCTGGCGCTGGTGCTGCAGGTGCTCACCAACAACAAGTTCGTCGGTTACGCATTGCTGATCGTGGTGATGATCGGCCAGGGCGTGCTCGGCCTGCTCGACTACACGCAGAACCTGTACAACTTCGGCAGCTGGCCCAACGCGCCCTATTCGGACATGAACGGCTACGGCCACTTCCTGACCGGGCAGCTGGCGTTCCAGGGCTACTGGGCCCTGTTCCTGCTGACCTTGATGTGCCTGGCGTCGGCCTTCTGGGTACGGGGTGTCAGCCAGGGCCTGCGCCAGCGCCTGGCCCTGGCCGGCCGCCGCCTGCGTGGTCCGACCGGCGCCTTCGCCGCGGTGGCCGCGCTGGCGTTCGTCGGCGTGGGGAGCTGGCTGTACTGGAGCACCAACATCCGCAACGAGTTCCTTTCTCCGGACCAGCAGCTGGATCTGCAGGCCCGCTACGAGCGCGAGCTGTCGAAATACCGCAACCTGCCGCAACCACGCATTGTCGCCGTGGACAACCGCGTGGACCTGTTCCCGGAATCGCAGTCGATGGTGATCGATGCGAACTGGACGATCCGCAACCTGCACGCGCAGCCGATCCCGGAACTGCATGTCTCGATGGGTGATGACAAACAGCTGGTAGCCGCCGATCTTGGCGGACAGACGATGGCCTTCCATGACAAGGACCTGGGGTATCGCATCTACCGGCTGGACAAGCCTCTGCAACCGGGCGAAAGCCGACGTGTCCATTTCCGGGTGGTGCAGAAATCCAATGGCATCACCGCCGGCCAGGCGCCGAGCAACATCGTGGGCAACGGCACGTTCTTCAACAGCCGCGTACTGCCGTCGTTCGGCTACAACGAGGGCGCGGAGATCACCGACCGCAACGAGCGGCGCAAGCGCGACCTGGGTGAGCCGCGGCGCATGCCCAAGCTGGAAGACGAAGCCGCGCGTGCCAACACGTACATAGCCAACGATGCCGACTGGCTCGACTTCCGCACCACGATCTGCACGGCACCCGACCAGGTGGCGCTGGCCCCGGGCTACCTGCAGCACGAGACCACGGTGAACGGCCGGCGTTGCTTCAGCTACGCGATGGACCGCCCGATGCTGAACTTCTACGCCTACCTGTCGGCACGCTGGGAGGTACGCAAGGCGAAGTACAAGGACATCCCGATCGAGGTCTACTTCGAGCCGGCGCACGGCTACAACGTGGACCGGATGATCGAAGCGGTACAGAAATCGCTGGCCTACTACGAAGCGAACTTCACGCCCTACCAGCACCGCCAGGTGCGCATCATCGAGTTCCCGGGCTATGCCCGCTTCGCGCAGTCGTTCGCCAATACCATCCCCTACTCCGAGGCCATCGGCTTCATCGCCGACCTGCGTGACCCGGACAAGGTGGACTATGTGTTCTACGTGACTGCGCACGAGATCGCACACCAGTGGTGGGCGCACCAGGTGATCGGTGCCAACGTGCAGGGCGCGACGGTGCTCTCCGAATCGTTGTCGCAGTACTCTGCGCTGATGGTGATGGAGCAGGAGTACGGCCGCCAGCACATGCGCCAGTTCCTCAAGCGCGAGCTGGACGGCTACCTGTCCGGACGCGGTGGCGAGGCCATCGAGGAGCAGCCGCTGGAGCGCGTGGAAAACCAGCAGTACATCCACTACCAGAAGGGTTCGCTGGTGTTTTACCGGCTGCGCGAGGAGATCGGCGAGCAGGCCCTGAACCGCGCCCTGAAGCGCTTCCTGCAGGACAAGGGCTACCAGCACCCCCCGTACACCACCTCACGCGAACTGCTGGGCTACATCCGTGCCGAGACCCCGGCTGATCGCCAGCAGCTGGTCACCGACCTGTTCGAGAAGATCAGCTTCTATGACAACCGGGTGCTGGCCGCCAGCGCGCGCAAGCGCGATGACGGCCGCTACGACGTGACCCTGGACCTGCACGCCGCAAAGCAGTACGCCGATGGCAAGGGCAAGGAGAGCGACGGGAAGATGGATGACTGGGTCGAGATCGGCGTGTTTGCCAACGGGCCTTCGGGCAAGGAACGCGACCAGAAGGTGCTGTATCTGCAGCGCCACCACATCACCAGCGCCGCGCCGAAGATCACGGTGACCGTGGATGAAAAGCCGGATGAAGCGGGCTTCGATCCGTACAACAAGCTGATCGACCGGGTGAGCGATGACAACCGGCGCAAGGTGACGCTGTGAAGTAATGGAGCGCCGGCGGTTGCGTCGGCGCTCCGCATGGCACATGTAGTGCCGAGCCATGCTCGGCACAGCGCCTTCAGCGCGCCGCCGCCTTCGGCCCCAGCAACGCCAGCAGTACATAGACCACGATCGAGGCGACGGTACCGAGTGCCGCCGGCAACCCGAACGCCCACGCCGAACGGCCCCGCTGGCGCGCCCACTGCGCCAGATGCCACGCCGCGCCCAGGTTGATCAGCCAGGCGATGACGAACACCGGCCACTGCACAATGCCCACCGCGCGCAGCAAGGGCATGGCCACCAGCGCGGCGGCGATGGCCGCGATCAGGAAGATCAGGGCCGACCGGGAATGGCGAGGTACGGGGGCATTCATGCAGCCACCCTGCGCACCATCACCAGCACGCGATGGCCATGGCTGTCAGCTTCCTGCAGGGGCTTCCAGCCCAACCGAGCGTACAGGCCGCCATCCAGCGCTTCGGTCTGCAGATACAGGTCGGAAACGCCCATCCGCACCGCCTGCGCCGCGGCCTGTTCCACCAGCGCGCCAGCCAGCCCACGCCCGCGATGACTATCGGCCACGAACACGCTGCCCAGCCAATGCTCGTATTGCGGGAAAGCCGGCATCTCCCTGCGCTTGAGCTGCACCGCGCCGACCACCTGACCGTCATCGAAGGCGGCGATCAGGTGCGGAAAGCCTTCGGCATCCTGCGGCGGATTCAGCCGCTCCAGTTCCTGTTCAAGCGACAGACCGGCGTCCTGGCCCCATTCCGCGTGGTACCACCGGGCCAACTGCTGCCGTTCCGGTGCGTCGGCGGTTAATACTCTGAATTCCATGGCAATGCCTCTATCCCAATGTCATCCAAGGGGATCACGGACGGCGCTCGAAGGGAAGCCTTCTGCAGCGTCGAGCCATGCTCGACTCTGCAAACAGCACGGCGACGGCTCAGCCCTGGGCGAAGTCCTTCAGGATCTCGCCAACGCCACTGGGCGAGATCTCGAAGCCCAGAGGCGTACCCGGGTTGATCACGACACCGTAGCCGCTGGGCACCCGGCGCAGCACGTCCAGCGTCAGCCAGCGGATCTGGTGTTCGGCCTGCTGGCTGTAGATGCCCACCCGCGACGGATCAGTGAACACGGCCACATGCAGGGTGCCCTGCTTGTCGAACAGCAGCGGGTCGAAGCCACTGCCGTCAGGGGTGATCAGGCTGCCGGTCAGCAGCACCACCTCGGAGGCGACGAAGGCCGCCATGAAGGCGCGGATCGGCACCGCCCCGTCCATCGCCGCCTTCAGCAGGGTTTCGATCGGGGTCTGCGGGGCGAGGTCGGTCATGGCGGTACGGCGAGGCGCGAGGGGTCCCTATTGTAGAGTCGAGCTTGCTCTACTGCTCGAAAAGCGTGCCAACCAAGGTTGGCACCCACCAGAGCGGTAGGCAGGTGCCAGGGATCCGGGGTTGCCGGCCAGCGGCCGGCACTACCGCCCCAGCCGCAGGTCCAGAGCCTGCTGGTCGGCCATCGCCTTGTCCAGCTCGGCCTGCAGCGCCGGCTGCTGCACGGCGGCATCCAGCACGTAGACCTTCACCCCGTGCGCCGGCACTTCCGCCTTCAGCGAGCCGTCCACCCGCAATGAACCGCCCTCCAGCGCGTCGCGCCAGTGGCCGTTCTGGACGAAACGCGCCACGGTGAAGGTCCTCGCCTGGTCACCTTTGTTCAGCAGCACCAGCGCGGTCTGCGCCACGTCGCCGTGCTGCAGCACGCGGAAGAACGCCGCCTCGTCACCCTGCAGGCGCTCGTTCACCTGCAGGCCGCGCTGCAGCGCCGGGGTGGCTGCGCGCAGCCTGGCGATGCGCTGCAGCGGCGCGAAGATCGGGCTCTGCGGCGCAGCGTCCACACGCGGCTGGCCGAAGTAGGCACGATTGCCGGCATGCTCGGCGCGACCCCGCATGAAGCCGGTTTCCGAGCCGTAATAGACCACCGGAATGCCACGCGCGGTGAACAGCCAGTTGTGCGCATCGATGAAGCCACTGTCGCTGGCCTGCAGGCGCGGCATGTCGTGGTTGTCGTAGAAGCTCATCAGCTCGTACGGATTGGCGTACGGGCCACCGCTCAGGTGCAGCGGCTCGGCCAGGGTTTCAAAGCCCTTGCCGGCCGTGCCGAAAGCCTGTTCCAGCGCACCGCGCAACGGGAAATCGAGCACGCTGACGTTGGCGTTGGCCGGCCAGGTGTGCTCGGCAATGCGCGCGGCATCGTAATCGAACGCTTCGCCGAACATGAACATGCCCGGGTGCTCGGCACGGATGCGCTTGACGAATTCATGCCACCACGCGTGCGGCAGCCAGCCGATGGTGTCGATGCGCAACGCGTCCACGCCCTGCGCGGTCCATTGCAGGTAGGCACCGACCAGGTAGTCCATCACCGCCGGATTGTCCTGGTTGAAGTCGGACAGCTCAGCCAGGTTGCCGTCGAAGATCGAGCCATCCTTGCTGTCGACCGGTCCAATGTTGTTGTAGAACGCGTGCAGCGGGTTGTGCTTCGGATCCAGTTTCTGCGGCGGCAGGTTCTGGTGGTCGGCGATCAGTTTTCCGTCCTTGTCGAAGATCTGGCCGAACTGCGGCTGTCGCGTCGACATGGTCCAGGCCGGCGAGCCGTGGTTGCCCACGATATCCAGCACCACCTTCAAGCCAGCACCGTGCAGGCCCTTGGTCAACCCGGCGAAATCCAGGTCTTTGCTGGGCAGGTGCTCATCAAGTTTGTAGAAGTTGATACCCCAGTACCCGTGGTAGCCGGTCTTGCCGCGGTCGGTCAGTGTGCTGGTGCAGCTGATCGGCTTGCTGCCGGTGAACGCCTCGTCCGGATTGTCCACGATCGGCGTGATCCATACCGCGCCGAAACCGAGGTTGCGGATGTACTGCGCGTTGTCGAGCACGCCGCGGAAATCACCACCGAGGTAGCCGATGTTGCCGTCCACCTTGTCCGGGCACGGCACCGGGATGTCGAAGGTACGGTGCTTGCCGCCCTGGTCGCGGTGATCGTTGGACGGATCGCCGTTGACGAAGCGGTCGGTGACCACGAAGTACACCGCATCGCTGGCGAACGGTTCGGTGGTACCCACATAGTCCGGGCGTGGCGCGGCCGCCGCATGGCCGGCCAGCAGTACCAGGGAAACAGCAACAGACAGCACACCGCGCATCACACCACCTCCGGACGGGACGGAACCCGCAGCACGCACAGGCCGGCCAGGAACAGGCTGCAGCCGCCCAGCACCAGCACATGCATCGGCTGGCCACCCAGCCATGCGCGCAGGGCAAAGCCAAGCGCACTGGCCGCCACCAGCTGCGGGATCACGATGAAGAAATTGAAGATGCCCATGTACACACCCATCTTCGACGCCGGCACGCTGTCGGACAGCAGTGCATACGGCAACGACAGGATCGAGGCCCAGGCAAAGCCCACACCAACCATCGACAGCAGCAGCCAGTGCGGGTCGCGGATGAACATCAGCGAGACCAGGCCGGCGCCGCCCAGCCACAGGTTGACCAGGTGGCTCCAGCGCAGGCCGATCGCACGCACCATCGGCGGAATCAGCACCGCCGCCAGCGCAGCGAAGCCGTTGTAGGCGCCAAACAGCACGCCCACCCAGTTGGCACCTTCGTTGTAGGCGGCCGACTGTGGATCGGTCGAACCGAAATGGGTACCGGCCACCGCAGCGGTGGTGTAGATCCACATGGCGAACAGCGCGAACCACGAGAAGAACTGCACCCACGCCAGGCGGCGCATGGTGACCGGCATCGCGCGCAGGTCGCCGACGATGGCGGCCAGCATATGCGTGGCCGGCAGCGCGCGCGCGGCCGCCAGCAGCAGGCCGTAGCCGGCGCACAGGCCGGCCAGCACGTACAGCATCCGGTCGCCCTGCCGCCACGCGATCAGCAGCGCCAGCAGCACGCCCAGCCCCAGCCATACGGCCACCTGCGCCCACGGTGCCGGGCCGTTGATCGCGGCCGCCGCGTGATGCGCCGGCGGCTCTGCATCATCGAAGCCGGCCAGTTCCACCGGTGAGTACTCGCGGGTGCTGACTACGGTCCAGGTGATCGCGGCCAGCAGCACCACCGCGCCGAAGTAGAACGCATAGCGCACGGTGTCCGGGACTTCACCTGCGGCGGCCGTATTGGCGACCCCGAAGTGGGCCAGGATGAAGGGCAGGAAGCTGGCGACGATGGCGCCCACGCCGATGAAGAAGCTCTGCATCGCGTAGCCGGCCGGACGCTGGCGTGGCGCCAGCTGGTCACCGACGAAGGCACGGAACGGCTCCATCGATACGTTGATCGAGGCATCCAGTACCCACAGCGTGCCGGCCGCGATCCACAGCGTCGGCGAATTCGGCATCACCAGCAGCGCCAGCGTGGTCAGCACCGCACCGATCATGAAGTACGGACGGCGGCGCCCCCAGCGCGTCCAGGTGCGGTCGGACAGGTAGCCGATTACCGGCTGCACCAGCAGGCCGGTCAGCGGCGCGGCGATCCACAATCCTGGTACCGCGTCGATGTCCGCGCCCAGTGTCTCGAAGATGCGGCTGGCATTGGCGTTCTGCAGGGCAAATCCGAACTGGATGCCGAGGAAGCCGAAGCACATGTTCCAGATCTGCCAGAACGACAGCTGCGGTTTTGCCGTGCGATTCATCGTGCACCCTCTGCCATCGCCACGGGTGCTACCGTCAGCGCCTGCACCTGGGCCTGGTTGAGCACGCCATCGCGCCCGCCCTTGCCCCCGGTGTAGTGCGCGAAGTGCTGCAGCGTGCTCATGTTGAAGCCTTCTTCAAGCGCGACCGTGCACCGGCCCTTGGGCACAGCGAACGTTGCCGAGGTCGAGTCCTGCACGGCCACGCTGTGCGGCAGCGTAACCGTATGCCGCTGCAACGGCTGGCCCGGGCACTGCAGCACCAGCTGCTTCACCGCAGCGGTGACGCCGGTGTTGATCGGCCCATTCGGGTTGCTGTATTGCAGGCGCAGGCGCACCTGCCCGGCCTTGGCCGAGGTGAACTGCCAGCGATCCTCGCCCTTCAGCACCTGCTGCGGACCGACGCAGACCGTCGGGCTGTGCAGCGATTCCAATGCGTTGTCGCGCCGGGTCAGGCTGAGGCAATACTGCAGGCCATCGTCACTGATGTGCGCCTGGCCGTTGCTGGCGTCGACAACCGTGCCGTCCATCCACAGCACCTGCTCGGCTGCCACAGGAACGTTCCAGCCCGCGCCATTGCGCAGGGCCTGCGGCGCCGCCGGTGTTGCCGGCGCACGCGCGTTGGCATCCGCAGTCGTGGCAGCGAAACCGGCTGCTGCCGGGGCCGCGACCAGCTGCACCGTGGTGGTCGCGCCACGCGTGGTGGTTCTGCCGGCCACCAGCAGGCCATCGCCCAGGTTCTGCGGGCGCTCCAGCACATAGCGCTTGCCGTTGGCTTCCAACGTGATGCGGGGGTGCGTGCCGAACAGTTCGGGCACCAGTACGGCCGGCAGCTTGGGCTGCACGCGGCCATCGTCCTGCACGCCGAATACGCCTTCGACCACCATCGACAGATAGCCGGCCACCGACCACAGCTGGCGTTCGGAATTGACCACCGGGCCGCTCAGTGCGCCCTCCTCCACATGCACGGCCTGGCTGACCAGCTCGTAGTTCTCCATGTTGGAGCCGGCCAGCGCGGCGCCCTGCATCAACGAGCGGATTTCGGCGGCGATGCGCGGCGCATCATCCAGCTGCCGCGCCGCGCGCAGCGAGTACGCACTGACGAACGGCCAGATCGCGCGATTGTGGTAGATCGGCTGTTGCGCCTCCTGCGGCCAGACCACCGGGCTGCCGGCCGGTCCCATCGGGTAGGCGGCCAGCGCACGGCGCGCGCGTTCCGGGGGCAGCACCTCGGCCAGGATGCCCAGCGACAGGCCGAGCAGATCGACCTTGGCATACGGCACCGGGTGCGCCGCTTCGCCGATGTAGCTCATGTACTGACCGATGTCCTCGCGCCAGAAGCGCGCGTCGATCTGCCGTGCCAACGCATCGGCCCATGCCTTGTAGTCGGCCACGCGGGCATCGCCGCGCTGGCCTGCCAGGCGTTCGGCCAGGCGCAGTGCCTGATAGTGCAGCACGTTGGTGGATAGTGCGTAGGAATCGCCGATGAAGCGCACGTCCTCACGGGTCCAGTCCGGATAGGTCTGCTCGCGCCAGTCCAGGAACGAGGTCTCGCCGCGATAGAGGCCCATCTGCTCATCGAAGACCATCGCGCGATCCTGCGCCAGCGTGCCCTGCAGTGCCCGCCAGACCTGATCGGAAAACGCGCGATCCTCCAGCAGGTGACGCGCCGCCAGGAACCACACCACGCGGTCGCTGCTGATTGGCCAGCTGCCACCGGAACCGGTGTCCTGCGCCACGAACAAGCCGGGCGTGTGCCCGTCGCGCGCCGCCGACAGCTTGAACTGCAGCGACTGCCGCGTGCGTTGCGGGTCCAGCCGCGCCAGCGCCAGATCGGCGGCGAAGCTGACATCGCGGGTCCACACGTAGGGCCAGCGCGCGCCGGTCTGGAAGCATTCGCACGGCACCGGCCGGCCTTCGTCAAACGACGGATCGCGGATCGCGTCCACGCGGTCCTGGTTCATCTCCTGCTGGGCCAGCGCGAACAACGCATCGAACATCACGCTGCCGCTCTGGCTGCGCATCGGCATGGGCGCGATATGCACCTCACCTTTCGGCGCATGCAGCACGAAGCTGCCCTTGGCAGCGGCTTCGGCACGCGCATGGCGGCCGTCGAATTGCAGGTCGGCCGCCTGCGCGGTCGATCCCAGCGCTGCCCCCAGGGCAGCGGTCAGGCAAATGATCTTCAGCATCGAAGCGGCGGACCGGCTTGCGCCCGTCGGCCTCCCTCCCTCTCTGCACGCGTTGTAGGTCCGCACCACCATTGCCGGTGGACGGGCGCGGCCCCTCCCTCAAGGTGCCTTGGCCCCATGGTAGACGCGGGGCTGTCGGCTGCGTCCATCTGCATACGTATTCATGGCGCTGCGCGGTAGCGCGCCGGCTGCGCTGGCTTATGGTCCGGGTCTGCCAACGGCGCCTTGGGAGGGGAACTGCCGATGTCACCCACTGCTGTACGCGCGGTAATCGCGCACCTGCTCGGCCTGGCCCTGCTGGCCTGGGCCACGCTGGCACAGGCCGCGCCACAGGTCGCCAGCGTCGAATCACCGGGCAAGGTGCTCAAGGTCAGCCTCGTGCTTGACGGCGGCACCGCCCGCTACCGCGTCGAGCGTTTCGGCGAGCCCGTGGTGGAGGATTCGAAGCTCGGCTTCGCCCTGCGCGATGGCCGCCTGGACCGCGATTTCGCCCTGCTTGGCCAGCAGCGGCGCAGCGTCGACGACAGTTGGGAGCAGCCGTGGGGCGAGCGCCGGCTCACCCGCAACCACTTCAACTAGCTGACCATGCAGCTGGCCGAGACCACCGGCAGCAAGCGCCGGCTGGATGTGGTGTTCCGCGTCTACGACGATGGCGTTGGCTTCCGCTATGTGTTCCCCGAGCAGCCGAACCTGCGCGAAGCCATCATCGATAACGAACTGACCGAGTTCGCCATCGCGCAGGATTCCACCGCCTGGTGGATTCCCGCCGGCGAACCGATCCACTACGAATACCTGTACCAGCGCACGCCACTGCGCGAGGTGCCGCTGGTGCATACGCCGATGACCCTGCGCAGCCGCGATGGCCTGCACGTGGCGATCCACGAGGCCGCACTGGTGGACTACGCCGGCATGTGGCTGCGGCGCACAGAAGGACAACGCCTGCGCGCACAGCTGTCACCCTCGGCCGAAGGCTGGAAGGTGCGCCGCACCCTGCCCTTCGCCACGCCGTGGCGCACGCTGCAGATCGCCGACCGTGCCGGTGGCCTGGTCGAATCGGACCTGATCCTCAACCTCAACGAACCCAATGCGCTGGGCGATGTGAGCTGGGTGAAGCCGGCCAAGTACCTGGGCGTGTGGTGGTCGATGCACCTGGACAACGAAAGCTGGGCGACCGGGCCGAAGCATGCGGCCACCACCGCCAAAACGAAGAAGGTGATCGACTTCGCCGCGGCGCATGGCTTCCGTGGCGTGCTGGTGGAAGGCTGGAATCCGGGGTGGGACGGCATGTGGGTGGGCAACGGCTACGACTTCGATTTCACCCGTGCCACGCCTGATTTCGATATCGAAGCGCTTTCAGCGTATGGCCTGAAGAAAGGTGTGCACCTGATCGGTCACCACGAAACCGGCTGCGCCATCGAACACTACGAGGATCAGCTGGGCGCTGCGCTGGACCTGTACGCACGGCTGGGCGTGGACCAGTTCAAGACCGGTTACGTCTGCGACGATGGCCAGGTCGACCGGCGTGATCCGGCCGGCGGCCCGCTCTGGCGCGAGTGGCACGACGGGCAGTTCATGGCCCGCCACCACCTGAAGGTGGTGCAGGAGGCCGCGCGCCGGCATCTGTCGGTGAACCCGCATGAGCCGATCAAGGACACCGGCCTGCGCCGTACCTACCCCAACTGGATCTCGCGCGAGGGGGCGCGTGGCATGGAATACAACGCCTGGGGCCAGCCGCCGAATCCGCCGGAGCACGAGGTCAACCTGGTGTTCACCCGGATGCTGGCCGGGCCGATGGATTACACCCCCGGCGTCCTCAGCCTGAAGGGCCGCCACGGCCAGGCCATCCCCAGCACGCTGGCCCGCCAGCTGGCGCTGTACCTGGTGCTGTACAGCCCGATCCAGATGGCCGCCGACCTGCCCGAGCACTACCTGCAGCACCGCGAGGCATTCCGCTTCATCGAGGACGTGGCGGTGGACTGGGAACAGAGCCGCGTGCTCGATGGCGAAGTGGGCGACTACGTGACGATCGTGCGCCGCGACCGCAACAGCCGCGACTGGTTCCTCGGCAGCATCACCGATGAGCACGGCCGCGTGCTGCCGGTGTCGCTGGGCTTCCTGGAGCCGGGCGTGCGCTATCGCGCCGAGATCTACCGCGATGGTGAAGGCGCCGATTTCCGCAGCAACCCGTTCGCGTTCGCACGCGAGACCCGCGAGGTGACCAGCGCCGACGCACTGACGCTGGTGCTTGCGCCGGGTGGCGGGCAGGCCATTCGCTTCACGCCTATCCGTTGAACGTCTTCCTGCCTGCGCGCCGCTGTAGCGCCCGAGACCACGCTCGGGCGGCGGTGCGCAGCACCGGAACGCAGCCGAGCATGGGCTCGGCTCTACAGAACGATGCACCTGAAAGCGATTACACCCTTGCAAACGGCATTGAATACGTATGCAGGGTGATTCCCGCGAAGAACGCGCTGCCTACCATAGCGGCGACGACAGCGGCCACCGCGTCGCACGTTCACGGCACCGCCGGAACGCTCACAAATCGATCTGCAACATTGCCTGGGAGGGGAAAATGTTGAACCACAAGCGCAGTGCGCTGAGTCTCGCGCTGGCCGTTGTGCTGGCGCCGACGCTGGCGTCGGCACAGTCCACGCAGAGCACCACCACGCCGGCCGCCACCGCCGCCACCAACCTGGATACGGTGCAGGTTACCGGCATCCGCCGCGGCATCGAGAGCGCGATCGCGGTCAAGCAGGACGCCACTTCGGTGGTCGAGGCGATTTCCGCCGAAGACATCGGCAAGCTGCCCGACGTCAGCATCGCCGAATCGATCTCGCGCCTGCCCGGCCTGGCCGCGCAGCGCGTGGCGGGCCGTGCGCAGGTGATCAGCGTGCGCGGCCTGTCGCCGGACTTCGCCACCACCCTGCTCAATGGTCGTGAAGTGGTCAGCACCGGCGACAACCGCGGCGTCGAGTTCGACCAGTACCCGTCCGAGCTGGTCAACGGCGTGACCGTCTACAAGACCCCGGACGCGGCGCTGGTCGGCCAGGGCCTGTCGGGCACCATTGATATGCAGACCGCACGCCCGCTCAGCTTCGGCGAGCGCGTGATCGCGGTCAGCGGCCGCTACCAGAAGAGTTCGCTGGGCCGCGCCGCCAATGTCGATCCGTACGGCAACCGCTTCAGCGCCAGCTACATCGACCAGTTCTTCGACAACACCCTGGGCATCGCCATCGGTTACGCGCACAGCGACATGCCGATCCAGGAGAACCAGGTCGGCCTGTACGAGCCGTGGACCACCGAGCACACCGACAAGGGCGAGCGTCGCGGAATCGCGCCAGGCACCTACTTCACCGATGGCATCAAGGCGCTGCGCCGTACCGGCAACAACAAGCGCGACGGCGTGATGGCGACGATCCAGTTCCGCCCCAGCAACAGCTGGACCAGCACCTTCGATGCGTTCCATACCGAAGCCGAGCAGATCGACACCGCCAACCAGTTCGAGCTGAGCCTCAGCGGCAACGGCGAAGACGGCAATAACCCCAACGCGATCCTGCCGGTGTTCAGCAATGTCGGCCGCAATGCCGATGGCAGCTTCACCGGTGGCACGATCAGCAATGCGTACCCGCTGGTGCGCGGCATGTACAACAAGCGCAAGGACAAGATCGATGCGTTCGGCTGGAACAACGAGTTCAACGTCGGTGGCGTGAAGCTCGTCGCCGACCTGAACTACTCCAAGGCGACCCGCCGTGAGATCAACCTGGAAAACAACCTGCAGCTGGTGCCGCGCCCGCAGTTCGACACGATCGGCCTGGTGGTGAACAACAACAGCTTCTCGCAGATCACGCCGGGGCGTGACTACTCCAATCCGGACAGCCTGTTCCTGACCAACACGATCTATGGTTCCGGCTACGGCAAGGTGCCGGAGGTCGAAGACCGCTTGAAGGGCGCCAAGCTGGCGGCGACGCTGCCGGTTCCCGAGGCGATGTCCAGCTGGTTCTCGGATGTGGACGTGGGCGTGAACTATGCCGACCGTCGCAAGCAGAAGGCCCAGGCCGAAGGCAACATCCTGCTCGGTGCTCAGGGCGAATCCACCATTGCCCCGGACCTGCAGTACCGCCCGGTCAACCTCGGTTTCGCCGGCGTCGGCTACATCCCCTCGTGGAACGTGCCGGCAGCCGTGGGTCGCTACATGACCTTCAACCCGGTCGACAACCTGGACTATCTGATTCCCAAGTCGTGGACGGTCGAGGAGAAGATCACCACCGCGTGGGCACGCCTGAACATCAACACCGACATCGGCGTGGTCGGCGTGCGCGGCAACATCGGCGTGCAGATGCAGCACACCGACCAGAGCTCGGATTCACGCTACTGGGACAGCTCGCAGCCGGCTGGCAGCAACATCCAGCCCTTCTCTGCCGGCAAGACCTACAAGGATTGGCTGCCGAGCTTGAACCTGGTGTTCATGTTCCCGCACCAGCAGACGCTGCGCTTCGCTGCCGCCAAGCAGGTCGCGCGCCCGCGCGTGGACCAGATGCGTGCCGGCCTGGAATTCGGTGTGGATACCAACAACGGCCGCCCCGGTGGCAGCGGCGGCAATCCGCTGCTGGATCCGTGGCGCGCAACCGCGCTGGACCTGTCCTATGAGAAGTACTTCGGCGAGAAGGCCTACGTCGCTGCGGCCATCTTCTACAAGGACCTGAAGAGCTACGTCTACACGCAGTCGGTGGACAACTACGACTTCAGCGGCCTGCTGGGCAACTACGTGCCGCCGCCGGGCATGACCGCGCCGGTGCTGACCACTGGCACCTTCTCCACGCCGCAGAACGGCAAGGGCGGCACGTTGAAGGGGCTGGAGCTGACCGGGTCGTTCCCGCTGGAGATGCTGACCGACAGCCTGCGCGGCTTCGGCGTGCAGGCCAGCGCGACCTTCAACAAGAGCGACATCACCATCCTGGATCCGGAGAGCGCCTCCAGCGTGGGCAGTGACCCGATCAGCCTGCCGGGCCTGTCCAAGCGCGTGTACAACTTCACGGCCTATTACGAGCGCAGCGGCTTTGAAGCACGCGTGAGCCAGCGTCGCCGCTCGGACTTCATCGGTGAGATCGGCAACTTCAACGGCAACCGCACACTGCGTTACGTGGTGGGCGAGAACGTGACCGATGCGCAGCTCAGCTACACCTTCAGCGACAGCAGCGCCCTGCGCGGCCTGACCCTGCTGCTGCAGGGCAGCAACCTGACCAACGAGCCGTACCGCACCTACGCCGGCAGCAAGGACCGCCCGCTGGAGTACATCGAGTGGGGCCGCACCTACATGCTGGGCGTGAACTACAAGTTCTGACCACAGCCGCGTAGTGCCGGCCGCTGGCCGGCAACCCAAAGGGAGCAGGACCGGGAACCCGCTGCGCAGGCAGCGGGTTTTCTTTTGCGCGGATGCCGGCCGATGGTCGGCCAGGCCCACCCACAAAAAAGGGACGGGGCGCTTCGGCCCCGTCCCCGCAAGTACCGCCACCGGAGAAAACGGTCAGCTGCGTCGGGCGCAATACACCGCGCGCGGCGGCAGCTGGAGTTCATTGCCCTGCACCGTGCCCGCATCCGGGCCCGGCACCGCCACCTGCTGCCAGTTGCCCGGCGGCAGCGGATGGCTCACCGCTTCGGCCGACAGGTTGAAGGCCAGCAGGAGGGTTTCATCTGCAAGCATACGCTCGAACAGCAGCACTGGCTCGGCGCTTTCGATGAACCGGATGCTGCCATGCAGGAGCGCAGGCTGGCTACGCCGCCAGGCCAGGAAGGCGCGGAACGCCGCCAGGACCGAGTGCGGGTCGCGCTCCTGCACGGCCACCGCCGCCGCCCGGTGCTCGGCCGGGATCGGCAGCCAGGGCGTGCCTGAGGTAAAACCAGCCAGCGGAGCGTCGGTCCACGGCAGCGGGGTGCGGCAACCGTCGCGGCCCTTGAAATTCGGCCAGAAGGTGATGCCGTACGGGTCCTGCAGCGCCTCGAACGGCACCTCGGCCTCGGCCAGGCCCAGCTCCTCGCCCTGATACAGGCACACCGAGCCGCGCAGCGAGCACAGCAGCGCCACCAGCATCCGCGCCAGACGCGGATCGGCCGGATAGCCGCCCCAGCGGCTGACCGCGCGTTCCACATCGTGATTCGAAACCGCCCAGCACGGCCAGCCTTCGGCCATCGCCGCTTCCAGCCGGGAGACCGTGTCGCGGATGTAGACCGCGCTGTAGTCGTCCACCAGCAGCTCGAAGCTGTAGCCCATGTGCAGGCGGCCGTCCTGGGTGTACTCGGCGGTGGTGGCCAGCGAGTCTTCCGACGAGATCTCGCCCAGGCTCACCGCGCCCGGGTACTCGTCCAGCAGCGCGCGCAGCTGCTCCAGGAATGGCAGGTTCTCCGGTTGGGTGTTGTTGTAGAAGTGGTACTGGTAGGCGTACGGGTTGTCCGGACTGAAGCCGCGGCCCACCCGCTTGTCCGCCGGCTTGGGCGGGTTATCGCGCAGCTGCGCGTCGTGGAAGCAGAAGTTGATCGCATCCAGGCGGAAGCCGTCCACGCCGCGGTCCAGCCAGAACCGCACATTGTCCAGGGTGGCCCGCTGCACGTCCGGGTTGTGGAAGTTCAGGTCCGGCTGGTCGACCAGGAAGTTGTGCAGGTAGTACTGCTCACGGCGCGGTTCCCACTGCCACGCGCCGCCGCCGAACAGCGACAGCCAGTTGTTGGGCGGGGTGCCGTCCTCGCGCGGGTCGGCCCAGACGTACCAGCCGGCCTTCGGATTGCTGCGGTCCTGGCGGCTCTCGCGGAACCAGGCGTGCTCGATCGAGGTATGGCTCAACACTTGGTCGATCATCACCTTCAGGCCCAGGTCGTGCGCCTTGGCCAGCAGGCGGTCGAAGTCATCCAGGTTGCCAAACAGCGGGTCGACATCGCGGTAGTCGGCAATGTCATAGCCGAAGTCGGCCATCGGCGACTTGAAGAATGGCGAGATCCAGATCGCGTCGACGCCCAGCGCGGCGATGTGGTCCAGGCGCTGGATGATGCCCGGCAGGTCGCCCACGCCATCGCCGTTGGCATCGAGGTAGCTGCGCGGGTAGATCTGGTAGATGACGGCTCCGCGCCACCATGGATAGTGCGACATCGACAGCCCCCCTCCGGGCATGCGGGACCCGCCGGAAGCGGGCCGAAATCCTGTTCCGGCAAGCTTAGCGGCGGCCTCGCGGGCATGGCGCAACCTGCATACGTATTCACGCAGGCGGCAGCCGTGGCCGGGCCGCGGACGTCGGCCCACCCGGTTTGCGCCCGAATTCACAGGCAGCGCCTATAATCAGCGATGAGCCTGAAAGCCTGATCGCATGACCATCACCGAAGACACCCGTCCCGCCCTGGGCCTGCCCCAGATCCAGTCGCTTGCCGCGGCCGACATGGCCGCCGTCGACGCCCTGATCCGGCGCCGCCTGTCCTCGGACGTCGTGCTGATCAACCAGATCGCCGATCACATCATTTCCGCCGGCGGCAAGCGCCTGCGCCCGATGCTGGTGATGCTGGCCGGCCATGCGGTCGGCCAGGCCGGCCCGGATCACCACCAGCTGGCGGCGATCATCGAGTTCATCCACACCTCCACCCTGCTGCACGACGACGTGGTGGACGAATCCAGCCTGCGCCGTGGCCGCAGCACCGCCAACGCACTGTGGGGCAACGCGCCCAGCGTGCTAGTCGGCGACTTCCTGTACTCGCGCAGCTTCCAGCTGATGGTCGAGCTGGAGCGCATGTCGGTGATGCAGATCCTGGCCGATGCCACCAACCGCATCGCCGAGGGTGAAGTGCTGCAGCTGCTGCACGTGCACAACCCGGACACCGACGAAGCCGCCTACCTGCGCGTGATCGAGCGCAAGACCGCGGTGCTGTTCGCCGCCGGTACCCGCCTGGGCGCGCTGGCCAGCGGCGTGGACGAAGCCACCCAGCAGGCCCTGTTCGACTACGGCATGCACCTGGGCTACGCGTTCCAGATCGCCGATGACGTGCTGGACTACTCGGCCAATGCCGAGGAACTCGGCAAGAACCTGGGCGACGACCTCGCCGAGGGCAAGGCCACGCTGCCGCTGATCCACGCGATGGCCCACTCCGACGACGCCACCCGCGAGCGCCTGCGCACCATCGTGCAGGACGGCGACGCCTCGGCGATGCCGGAAGTGCTGGCCGCGATCCGCGCCACCGGCGGCCTGGAGTACAGCCGCGCGCGTGCCGAGGAATATGCCGAAGCCGCCGAGCGTGCGCTCGATGGCCTGGGCGACAATGATGCCGTGGCGGCCCTGCGCGGCCTGGCCCGCTACGCGGTG